>JBHPDI010000034.1:0-12452 GCA_042577985.1 Halobacteriota archaeon
AATAATCGTAGATGACATCCAGAAGTCCGCCACATCTTTTACATGTGTATATTATCTCTGTGTCCGGATATTCAGCTTCACATTCGATGCATTCTAGTAACATCTTGAATTTCACCTGAGTTGTTTTTTAATCATTTCTAGACCTTTTTTCATGGCTTGATCCAGCTTTTCTACGTCGGGACCTCCCCCCTGTGCAAGTTTAGAAGTTCCTCCCCCGCTGCCGCCTATCTCTTTACACATCTCTTTTATGATAGAATTAGCATTGATCCCTAGTTCTATTGCATAATTGCCTGAAGCATCACAGATATATGCTCTATTCGAATCAGAAGTTCCAAGAATTACAACGGTATCGGCATGTTTCTCTGTCAAATGCGATGCGACTTCCCTTAGTTCCTCAGCATCAGCACCCGGCAGATTCTTCGAAACGATGCGGAGATCGCCAACCTGCTCTGCATTATTGATTAACTCTGACTCTCTGGACTTTGCCAATTCCTCTTTTAATCTTGCTTTCTCTTTTTTGAGTTCTTTCCATTCCTTGAAAAACTTATTGGCAGTCTTTGGAATATCATCTGGAGAGATGCCCCAAAGATCGGACAGCTCCCTTAGAAGGGATGTTTGACGCTGTATTTCTTTCATCGCACGCTCTCCGGAAACATACTCCAATCGAACAACACCATCCTGGATTCTCTCAGAGTTTGTGATCTTTATCAGTCCCACCTGAGATGTCCTCTTCACATATGTCCCTCCACAGGCTTCGACATCATATTTGCCGATGGCGACGATTCTCAATTTCTTCCCGGGAACAGCACCTCCCTGATATATTCTCATGCCATACTTGCTTTCTGCTTCATCCCTTGGCATTTCTTTGATTCGAATTGGAACATCTTCCATCACAACATCATTGGCTACTTGCTCTATTTCCTGAATTTGTTCAAAGCTCAATGATTTGTAGTGGGTGATATCCAATCTGGCTTTTTCCAAGGTTTTTTCTGCACCTGCCTGCCATATATGATCTCCTAGAACCTTCCTAGCAGCGTAATTAACGATGTGCGTGGCAGTATGGTGCTCTGATAGGATTTTTCGCACCTCTCCATCTATTATGCCATGAACCTGATCTTTTTTGATGGGTTTTTCTACAACATGTATAACAACGCCATTTTCTTTTAGGACATCAAGAACTCTCACGCCATCAATAGTTCCAGTGTCATGGTCCTGTCCACCACTTGTTGGATAGAAAAGCGTTTGATCAAGCACTATCTTGGTCGGAGTAATCCTCTGCAATACCTCTCCCCTAAATTCTCTCGAATCTGGATCTTCACGGAAAAGCAACTTTGTTTTTGGCATTCTTTCGAGGTCATGATTAGATGTCTCCTTTTTTTGCTCAGACTTTTCATGCAACATCTGCACCCTATAATAAAAATCATCTGGTATTACAATAGACGGGTCAAACTCCTTTATGATACTGGGTGTTATCCCCTGGGAATCATATAATTTGACCAACTTGCCTAGATCGAACTTCTCCTTTCGTCCGATCGTCCTCTTTACTAACCCCCTACCTTTCCTAATGGTTTCATCATATCGCTTTTTCTCGATTTCCAGTATGTCAAATAGGCTTCCATAGTCTTTGAGTTCCGTAAACCAGGCCCCAAACTCCTTGATATGAAGTTTGAACAACTGCTCCAGTTCCACATCGAGATCATACTCCTCGATTAGAGACCAACAGCGCCTTAGGAGGTTTCTGAGATTATATCCTCCACCTACGTTGCTTGGCAGTGCACCGTCATGTATTGCAACCAAAAGCGTTCTGGTATGATCTGCCAAAGCATACAATGCCCTTGCTTTGTGTATCTCTCTCTTTAGTGTGGAAAGCTCAACGCCCACTTTCTTAGCCACAGCATTCCACGTAGAATTTACATCGTCAATTTCCTCTATGTTAAGCAGACCTGCATATCTGGCGAATTTATTCCACAACACTTTATCAGGAACGATTTCCGTTTTTTCATACAGGTATCTCATAACATTGGGGAATACGGTGTCATAGGACATTGGCGTTCCCTGGGTAAACCATGACCATCTCTCCAGTCCTGCTCCCATATCGATGACTTTTGTGGAGAGTTCCTTGTAATCGCCGTCTGGCAACAATTGATATTGGATGTAAACTTGATTACCCAGCTCAAGACCCCTTGAGAAGAACTCCACGCATGGACCAAAATTCCCCCCACCTGCCCAGACCTCCTCTTGGAAAAACAGTTCTTCAGAAGGAATTCCAAGCCCATTTGTCAAAAATTCATATATCTGGGTTATGCCCTCCTCTTTAAAATAGGTGAATTTCTTCGGCGTGTTAAACACGTGCTGCCCGACCATTATAAAACCAGTGTAATGTCTACCTGTGATTCCAACGCTGTCGATGTCTGGAAATCTGAGGCAAAATTGCGGCTCGAGAACGGCATCAGCTGGGGGTGCTACTTCTCCGGAGACCACGTATGGCTGAAAGTCGTTGATGCCGGCGGTCACGAAATAGAGTTTATCATACCACCTACATACAACCGGATATCTGTCCAAAGGAACATATCCCCATTTCTTAAAAAAACCCACATATGTATCCCAGGCTTCTTTATAGCCGAGTTTTTTAGCGATACTCTGATTGATGAATCTATAGCCCCCACTACAAGCGGGTTCATCGCAGAAATTTCTTTGATGTATACTCCAGAAACCGCTACCGCACCTCTTACATACACTCCTGGAAAAACCCAATGAGCGTAAAGCGTCAACTGGATAAAACTTCTCATAATTATTGAAGAAGTGGGGCTTCATTTGCTTTTTAATATCTTTGTCGTTCATATCTATCCTATCGCTCAAAACAAAGGACAATATGCGCCCATAGTCAAAAAAGTATTTGTCCTACTAGAAGATACCATTAGATGATGAAAAAGGTCATCATTGTCGGCGCGGGTCCGGCTGGATTGTTCGCAGCTCTAGAGCTGAAGGATAAAGCAGAAGTGCTTGTCATAGATAAGGGGAAGAACGTGGATGAGCGTTCCAATGATATCCAAGGAGTCGGTGGCGCAGGCGGCATATCAGATGGTAAGCTGAACCTTCATCCAAAAATAGGGGGAGATTTAACAGAATTTATTAGCGATAAAGAAGCCTATGACCTGATAGATCGCGTAGACGAGATTTTCGTAAAACATGGCGCTCCCGAAGAAGAGAAACTATCTGCTGAGAAGTTACTTCGACGTGCAGCCGCCTCTGGAATTGAATTCCTTCCCATCAAGCAAAGACACATAGGATCAGACAGATTACCTGCATTGGTCAACTCGATCAAAAGAGAACTGGAGAGTGGTGGGGTAAAATTTAGTTTGCAAACCACCGTCGAAGATGTCCTCATCTCAGATGATGGAGTAAATGGTGTCTTGACTGAAAAGGAAAAAATCAGATCAGATTATGTCATCTTGGCCCCAGGCAGGGCAGGTTCACCTTGGCTTAGTTATGTGATGAAAAAGCATGGAATTCCCCTCAAGAATATGCCAATAGATATAGGCGTACGTGTAGAGGTGCCATCCAGCATTTATGAAGACGTGGTAGATATCAACTGGGATCCAAAATTTAGAATGAGAGTACCAACACATGACGACTTTGTCAGGACTTTCTGCACCTCGCCATATGGTTTTGTGGTAAAAGATGCCTATGGGAAGGCCGTTGGCGTTAATGGGCACTCTATGAGACACAAACGATCAAACAACACGAACTTTGCCTTTCTCGTAAAGATTGATCTGACAGAGCCTGTGGAAGATACAACTGCATACGGATATTCAATAGCAAAGCTAGCGACGACTATAGGGGGAGGCAATCCCATCATTCAGAGGCTTGGAGACCTAAGAAGGGGAAGAAGATCGACGTGGAATAGAATTAAAAGAAGCTACGTTGCGCCAACTCTGATAGAAGTTACACCAGGAGATATTTCAATGGCGTTACCTTACAGGATCTTAAAGGATATCATAGAGGGAATTGACATGCTCGATCATGTAGTACCAGGCGTAGCATCCGATTCAACATTAATCTATGCGCCTGAAATTAAGTTTTCTGCCATGCGCATAATCACAAAAGATGGTTTTGAGACACCTATAAAAGGATTATACACAGTAGGCGATGGAGCGGGTGTTAGCAGAGGTATTGTTAGTGCAGCAGCTACTGGATTGATAGCAGCTGAGCACTTAATTGCAAAGCTTTAACCGAACAGGGCACTGAGACCCCCCATTCCCGATTCTTCGGATTCTTCCTTTTTCTTTTCTTCTTTCTTTTTCTCTTTTGCTGGTTCTGCTTCTTCGGATGTGGTCGTGGCTGGAGCTTGCACAGGCATGAAAGCTGCCTGTGAGATTGCCTCTTCTATATTAACCCCTTCTAGAGCAGCTATAAGAGCTTTTACTCGTGAGGGATCAGCATCGATTCCAGCTGTTTTTAGTACCGCATTCATATCTTTTTCCGTGATTTCTTTTCCAGAATTATGCAACAATAGGGCAGCATATACATATTCCATATCAAACACCTTTCTTTTCTATTAACTTAGATATTGAAGTCACTTGTGCGTACGCTCTATAAATAATACTTTCCATTACATCTGGCTCAAAGATCGCCGCTTCTATAGCAAGATTTCTCGAACCAGCACATGCTTTAGATAACAACATATGAATAGTATCTTTGGTTGGATATTCTATGCTGATTGCCAGGTTAAAAGCATTTTGTGCTGCTGATGTGAAATCTGAAAAGTATTTGAGCTCATCGATTGCAAGCGATTCGTAGATGATGCCGTCCCCATAGGCGGCACGCAGATCCAAACCAACTTCCATCGGGTATATCTCCAATCTTCCGAGCATTTCCGCTAATTTGGAAGATATGGCTTCACCTTTTTTGGCCACAGATTTTGTCTCCCTGATTACCACTCTTCCACCCTCAATAGCGGCGGATATGCCAGCGTTTTGAAGCTCACCAACGATTGGACCTGGTTTAAAAGAAGTGGGCCCTTTCTCGATGATGACATCTTTGGAAAGGATGTCCCCTGGCTTTGCTGGCGCCGGTAACTTGCTCTTTTCGATCAGCCTATATAGCTTGAATGGGTCTATCTCAGAGAAAACGAGTGCCGTCTGATCTTCAATGAAATTGCTCATAGGATGAATTTTTTCATCAGACTCTTCCAGAGCACGTTTGATAAGCGTATTTCTCGACATTTTCAGGAGGGCCTTTCCACGTAGATCTCTCCTCATGGATTGCAATTGTTTGGCTGGCATGCCCCTCATACCAACCATTCCTATCACAGAGTGGGCCTGGACTTTTTGCTTGATATCCTTGATCTCATCTTTCTTCCATTCTTTCATTCAAAGCACCTTTACAGAGGGACCCATGGTAGTTTTCACATATATCGAATGAATTTTATGTTTTTCTACCTTTGTCTCAAGTCTTTTGATGATCGCTTCAATGTTCGCTGAAATTTCCTTAGTATCCATGGTCTCACACCCAACGATCGTGTGAAATGTAATTTTATCTTTAGATCTTAGCCTGACCGTCTTTTTCAACCTTTCTATGGGTTTGGAGATGTCAGCACCAGGCGGGATCGGGCTTGGCATATTTCCCCTAGGTCCGAGCACTGTGCCCAAGTTTTTACCGATGGATGGCATCAAAGATGCCTCTGCAATAAAGAAATCATGTTCATTGGCAAGGGTCTTGGCCCTTTTTTTGTTCTCTCCGAGCACATTAATTTGTTCTGGAGGAATTATTAGATCTGCACCCGCTTTTTTCGCATTAACTGCAAGTTCGCCTGACGCAAAAACTGCAACCTTCACGGGCTTGCCCAAACCATTTGGGAGAATAATTTCCTCATCAATCCTGTTTTGGGTATGGCTCATGTCAATATTTCGCAAGTTAATCGCCAGATCGATGCTCTCGGTAAAATTTCGTTTAACTGGCCTCTCTAGGGCTTTTTTAACAGCTTGTAATATATCTTTCTGCGCCATTTAATTCCTCCGTAGTGCATGCGACCGATCGGTCTACTACGGTTTTGGGTTTCCAAGTTATTCAAACCTATACTTTAATCTATCGGTGCATGATGCTAGTAATCTTTTTAACAGATTATTATTTCTAACCTTTTTGATTTCCATTGATCAATGTGCTTGGACAATAGAACTAAAATTCTTCTGGCTTTGATTGAATTATAGGGGAGGAAAAAAGAAGATAATAAACACTTTAACCTAAAAGGGTGTCATCATACTTTCCTTGGCCAATATCTTGGATGACTTCTTTTATTTTTTTACCTTCCATAGTGACTCCCATAGACATGCATGTTCCGAGAACTTCCTTAAAAGCATTTTTCAAGCTAAGCGATAGCATAGAATCTTTCTTCATCTTGGCAATGCGCATCACCTGCTCAAAAGAGAGGTTACCCACAAAATCCGTTCCCGGCGTTGAGGAGCCTTTCTCAATGGAAAGTTCTTGCATGATTAACGTTGACGTGGGCGGTGTTCCAACCTCTATGGACACGTTCTTTTCATTATCTATGAACAACTTGACAGGAACTTGCATACCATTAAATTCCTTCGTTTTTTCGTTGATTTCATCGACCACTTGTTTGATATTTAATCCAAGTGGGCCCAATGAAGGGCCGATTGGAGGACCCGGATTGGCATTTCCTCCTGGAACCATAAGTTCTATAACATCTACCATTTTATTCCTCCTCTTCCTTGCTTAGCAATCTTACATGGTCTCCCCTTACAGTAACGGGGATAGGAACCATCGCTTCGAACAACTCAACTGTGATCTCTTCTCTAGTCTCGTCCACTCGTTTAACCCTTGCTTTTTCACCTTTAAAGGGTCCTGCAATCAACTCGATTATGCTACCCTCGGATATTCCGGTAACAGTCGGCTTAGGTGTCAAGAAATGTTCTACATCTGCCAATGTGGTGCTTCCTTTAACCATTCCCTTGGCGTGTGGAATGCCTTTAATCGCCTGATCTACGATCTCAGGAGCTGATGACTCAACTAATACATAGCCTTTCAGCTCATCCGGAACTAAAATCGCTCTGATATCGTAGCCTTCTTTTTTGACAGCTTGCTCGAGTAAGTTCGCAACGGGTCTTTCTTGATTTGCAGTAGTTTTGATCACATAGATAGCTGTTTCATTTGTCAATGTAATACCACCTTAGTTACCTATAAATAAAAGCGGCATGCTGGTCATTAAAAGGTAAATCAAAAAACCTATTAAACCTATCAATAGTATGCCTGCACCTGCAATCTTTGCAATCATGGTGAACTCTTCCCTACTTGGTCTTCTCGTTAGCTTGAGAATTCTTGCGTACTCACTGAGTTTATTTGACTTACCCAATATTTACTCACCTTAAGAAGTCTATACCAAATTTATGCACAGTCCCTCTTTTAGCCTCTGGTTTTCCATAGATTTGAGGAGACTTTACTCCAGTGACGATTAGCATTGTCCTAACAGTACGCTCCAGCTCTGGGTCGACTTGTGCCCCCCAAATTAGTCTTGCGCTTGGGTCAACGCGTCGATAAACTTCCTCTAAAGCACCCTCTGCCTCTGAAACGGACATATCTGGCCCACCAGTAACGTTAACCAATGCTGCATTTGCACCAGAGATGTCGATATCCAATAGGGGAGACTTCAGTGCTTTCCTTACAGATTCGGCTGCCCTATCTTCACCTTCTGCTTCTCCTAAGCCTATCATCGCCACACCACCGTTCTCCATCACAGTTCGAATGTCTGCAAAGTCAAGGTTAACTATGCCTGGCTTAGTGATAAGTTCTGTGATACCCTGTACAGCCCGCATAAGCACCTCATCAGCTACTTTAAATGCAGCTTGCAATGGCAATCTTGGCACGATCTCCAGTAATTTATCATTTGGTACAACTATCACGGTATCGGCAATATCCCTCAAACGATCCAATCCTGCGTCGGCATTTGTCTTTCTAACCATACCCTCCACCATGAATGGAAGTGTAACAATAGCAATTGTTAATGCGCCCTCATCTTTTGCCGCTTCAGCTACGATGGGTGATGAGCCGGTACCAGTGCCACCGCCAAGACCGCATGTGACGAATACCACGTCGGCGCCATCTACGCATGCTCGAATCTCTTCTTCGCTTTCCCTCGCAGCTTCTTCGCCTATTTGGGGAACGCTACCAGCGCCAAGTCCCCTGTTTCTCTTGCTCCCTATCAAGAGTTTTTTATTGGCAACGATATTAAGCAAATGTTGGGCATCTGTGTTCAAAGCAATCAATTCTGATCCCTTAATTTCCCCTTCAACCATTCGTTGAATTGTATTCGATCCGGCACCGCCACATCCTATAACAACGATGTTCGTCTTAAGTCCCACCAATAGTTTCTCAAGCTCCTCATCGGTCTGAGGATTGCGCTTAACTTGATTTTCCTTTTCGGATCTCGTAATCGCCTCCTCTATGATAGATTTCATTTTAATTCTCCTCCACTAACTCATAGCTTACAAGGATTTATATGTTTTTGTTATAATTCGCCCTAATATCGCTTTCCTTAAGCACCGTACAATTGAGTTTGTGTATGATATGACACAAGCGATCACGTTGATGAGCACTTATTCTAGGATCAAAATATGCAAGATTTGTGCCGGATTTTTCAAATGCTTGCTTGAGCATGAATTCGTCCACCTGGTCCAAAGCATGGTCAGAAAATATATGTCCAAATGAGATATCTGAATTAAAGATCAATTTCGTCAGCCTACGTGCATAATGAGATCCACCAAGACCGATTGCTACTCTGCTAGATATAACTTTTAATTCCAAGATGGCATTTGCGATGATCCTTGCCGGAGCGTCAAGGCACCATTGATTTTTTGTGCTTCCGATTTCAACATACAATGAAGGCGTATGCAAAAAAGAGGGACCATGGTGAGTTGCTTCCATCATCACCTCGTCATAGAAAGGTTTTAACGATAATAAAAGAGTTCTAGCAGCCTGAGGAGCGGCTACAGCCAATTCTCTTGGCCTTCCCCCGAATTTCGCCTCAGAAACGTTTCCAGTGAAATGTACTGTTAGAATAGAACGTTCATCCTTGCCCTCATGTCTAGATATAAAAATCAGCAAATCCGATTTGATGCCGTCATCTTCCATTTTTTTATCTATTCCGTCTTGGCAAAGATGTGATTCGTCGATTTCAATAAGCCTGAAATTCTTATAAGCATATCCTTTATCAACAGGTTTCCATATTACGGCTTCCATCAGCTTGTTTTGGATATTTAAGCTGGCTGGATCTTTCGAGGAGGAGACGATGGTGATGTTCATCTGGGCACCTACAATACTGACCTCTTTTTCAGTCCAACCGCATATTTCAAAGCAATGGGGGTTACTAGAACCGATACTACAACCATCAACACCATTGCAGAAAACACCTCTGACCCGATGATTCCCATGCTTTGCGCTATAGATATGACGACCAATTCAACGCCAACCCTTGGCATACCCCCCACACCATAGATAAGGCTGTCATAAGAATCAAAACCGACGAGCTTTAATCCTATGAAGCCACCGATCACCTTTCCTGCCAATGCGAGGATTATGAGAAGGGCGGCGAATAAGCCTGCAGTACTTATTGCACTCGGATCAATGGATAAGCCGATGAAAGCGAAGAAAATGGGGACGAATATACCATATGAAAGACCGCTAACCTTGTCTTGCACATCTTTGATCTTTGCGATCGGAATGGTGGAAACGATTGTTCCTCCAATAAATGCTCCTATGACGGCATTTAGACCAAGTTTTTCTGCTAAGAAGGCAGAAAACAGTGCCACCGCAATCACGCCAGTAAAGATTGCTTCTTCTACATGCATCTTCTGTATATACTGAAAGAGTTTTGGAAGAATGCGGAGACCTAATATGGCCATTATGAGCATGAAGGCGGCTAACTTGCCCCCCATGATCAAAAGTTGACCGACCAACAACTCATGGTACAATGCTATTTGCATAACCACCGCCAGCAGGAAGAGGCACAGAATGTCATCCAATACGGAAGTATTTAGTCTGATAGAACCAACTTTGTTCGACAGATAATCAAGATCTATTAGTGTCCTGACGGTCATACCAATGCTTGTTGGTGTCAGTGCAACCCCTATGAAAAGGGACTCTAAGAGCGAAAAATTGAACATATAGCCCAGCAGAAAACCGAAAATGAAAGGAACTGAAACCTCAAACGTGGTTGGCAAAATAGATTGCTTGAACGTCGCCCGCAGCTCGCTGAGGTTTGTTTCCTTATATCCGGCCGTGAACAAGAAGAAGATCGCACCCAACCCAGCTAAGAATTTCAGGATCTCGTCCTCCGGGCTGATGAGTAAAACAGAAACCAGTAATAGACCTGCAGAGATTTCACCTAAGACGCTGGGAAAGCCAACTCGCTCAAAGAATTCGCCGAACGCCTTTGCCAACAATAATATCAAGAGGATTTGAAGAAGTATGTTCATTCTCACTACCGTCTCCTATAAATTTCATTGATGACGTCCCTCTTTGAAAGAATGCCAACGAGTTTTTTGTCAACGACAACGCACATCCTATTGATGGAATGTTTTATCATTAAAGCAGCAGCCTCCTCTAGGCTTGTATTTGGAGAGATGGTTATCGGGTGATGATTCATTATACCTTTAGCATCTTCACCCAGTATCATAGTGATTGACCGAGCGAGCATCGCTGACGGCACACTCCCTATCAAGAGAGGCTGCAAAACTATGTCCTCGTTAACCACCCCCAACAACTCTCCGTCGGGTGTGACGACAGGATAGCTGTGATAGTGGTATTTCTTGAACAACTTCAGCAAATCCTGTAGGGTATCATTTTCCTTGACTGTCACGACATCCCTAGTCATTATATCCTTTATATTGGTGCCGATTTCCGCTTCTGTCATGGATTGTGGTATATTGAGCATGTCTTAAAAACGTTCTTAAGTAAGGGAGTATATTGTAAACCAATGGTTGGAATACCATGGATGAAAAATATTGTAAGTTCAAGAAATTCGATAAGGAGCAATATGCAGATGTGACTCGCTTCTTAAAGAAGCGCACGCATCTAACTGCAAGGGAATGGGCTATCGCCCGACTATGCGCAGATTTCCAACATTCGGGAATATCAGAGATTACACGGATAGGCGCCCATCTGCCAGAGCTCATACCATTCATGAACGAACCATATTCGCGCCAAGCAGTTTCTATGGCAAGATCAGCCTTTAAGAAAAAGGTTCTGAAATCTGGGACCACGTTCTTTTACGCCTATTATTCTGGGCTGATATCTATGGAAGATGTTATTGACATGATACATCAGATCGCAGAAAACATCGAGTACTTAATCAATGTTGGAGAGGGGAGAGTCCCAAAAGGAGATGTAAATTTCGAGGTTCAGCAAGAGGTTATAAATGTACTAAGAAAGATCAATGATGCTTTTGAAAAGTAGTTTGGATTGGTTTTGCGCATGTTGTCTCCAAATACTATGAACCACAGAAATATCTAATAATTCAATCCAGAATTCATAATTATTTTAGACCTCAGCAATGCACTTTGTTTCTTTTACATTCCACTTCACTTTCGGGCAATTACTGCTTATGCAAAAAAACGAATAGTTGGTTGTAATTATTTTTCCCAACTATCAAACTAAAACTAATTTGTATCACATCAAACCAAGTGATTACTTAAAAAAATAAAAGGTATTGTAGACTGAAGTAATTGGTTCTATAAATAATTAGTCCTATAAGAATATAGTTCTATAAAAAAAAAAAGTATGAGATTTACGGACGTGAGGGGATTCGAACCCCTGATCTACAGCTTAGGAGACTGTCGCCTTATCCAGACTAGGCCACACGCCCTTTCTAAATCATATACCTATGTAGGTAGGTTAATAAATATTTTAGTAATAAATGAAATATGGTGTTAACTTTAATCCTCCCCATAATATTCTGAGGAAGTCATGTTAACCAGACTCGTGTGTTAAATCTCCCTGCCATAGAAATATATGAAAGGAATGTATGAAGGGGCTCAAAAACGTATGAAGTTGTTCAATCAATTGATCCTATGGCCATAACTCTTCGTTGCTGGGATCTCATATGGATTGCTGTCTCTCAAACCACTAGCATCTATAGAAGACCACCGTTTTGTCCATATATAACTCCTCTTTGAGACTGTTTCCACGTTTCTGCGACAATCTCCGGACAGAGACATGAGTTGTCTCTTCTTCAAGCCAATATAAGATATAAATGCAGTCTTTTAGAGAGGAGATCCGCCCGCATAGAGAAGTTTTCTTAGAACTATCGTGCCTCTAGAAGAACTTTTTCTTCAAGGGAGTCGGGGGAAAACTATTAGTCGATGTGGGAACTATTAATGGTCTCTAGAGGTGTTTTCATCCATCCACCAAGACCGATTGCTACTCTGCTAGATATAACT
>JBHPDI010000035.1:0-12217 GCA_042577985.1 Halobacteriota archaeon
CACCGAGATCATTCCAATAGAGGAAGACATAGAAGTCAGCTCTCTTGTTGAGGAGTTCTTGGGCGCAATCGTCGATATACAGTCTGGATCCGGATTGATAAAGCGATGTGAGCTCTGCAAAAGAGCCCTATCCAAAGGTTCCTGTGGGGAACATGGAAAAGTTGAAGGGATGTATGACCTGCGGATAAAAGGAGTAATAGACGATGGCAAGATAGTACAAGAGATACTCTTGAACAGAGAGATCGTCGAAAATTTAATTGGTATCACCTTGGACGAGGCAAAGAAGATGGCAGCAGAAGCACTTGACCAATCCTTGATTTTAGACGCGTTCCAAGAGAGATTAATCGGACGATATTTCAGTATCAAAGGTCCTAGGGTTGGCCGATATATCCTTGTAGAGGATGTAAAAAGCTCACAAAAAATATCAGACCAAGATGTAACGGAATTAATCAAAGAAGTGGAGGCGTTGTGATGTTGAGCCGAGAGGTTGCTAAGAGAGTTTTTGCACGAGAGTTCGGAGAGTCCGATATGGCTTTTAAAGAACAGGAAGACCAATATGCGCCTCAGTATCTGTTGACCCCAACCGGTGCCAAATGCAATCGCATATTCTTAGTTGGCACATTGATCGAGAAAGAGGATATCGGAAATGATGTAGAGTATTGGCGTGCACGGGTTGCAGACCCCACAGGATCATTCATGATCTATGCCGGTCAATACCAGCCAGAAGCTGCCCAAGCCTTATCCGGTATAGAGATACCCCAGTTTATCGCTGTGGTTGGTAAGCCAAATACATACGAAATGAGTGGTGAGATCGTCACATCAGTTAGACCTGAGAGGATACATATCGTGGATGCTGATACCTATGATCTGTGGATTCTCGACACTGCTAGACAAACGCTCCAGCGTCTCAAACAATTGAATGAAGGATTCGAGGATGCGACTAAAGCAAAGGAGCATTATTCCACAAACATAGAGCACTACAAGCAAATGGTACTGGATGCTCTCAAGACGATCGGCAAAGGTGTGGAAGAAGTAAGCGTTATCGATCTATCAGAGATTTGAATTGAAGAAGATATGAATTTTTATTTTGATCCTAGGGTAAAAGAAAAATTTCCTGGTATAAAAGTCTGCATCGGATCTGTCTTTGGTCTGCATCCTAGCACAGAAAACATGGGAAAATTGATAGAATCCGTATTCACCAAAGTAAGGGAGAAGTACTCACTTGAGGACTTGAAGGATGTGAATATCTTCAGGGCATATAGAGATTTTTTCTGGAAGATCGGCGTAGACCCGACAAAAGTTCGACCTGCAGGGGAGGCTCTGATCCGCAGAGTGCTCAGGGGTAGCTCAATGCCAAGAATCAATCCCATCGTGGATGCATACAATCTATCTTCGATAGAAACAGGTATCGCACTGGCAGCATTTGATGAGAGCTTGATCAAGGGTGATTTGACCATGAGATTCTCTACCCCGGGAGAGATGTTCACCGGAATAGGGATGGATAAGCCGATGATGCTAAAAGGTAATGAGGTCGTACTTTCAGATTCAGAATCAGAATCAGATGATGAGAAGTTAGTTGCAATCTATCCCTATAGGGATGCGGACAGTACGAAGGTGACCGATAATACCAAGAGCATCATATTAATTTCATGCGGAGTTCCGGGAATAGATGATGAACTCTTAGATAAAGCTGCTATTACGGCCATCGATTACATAACCAGGTTTTGCGGCGGCACAAGTAAATACGAGCTAGTGGGATGAGGGCTTAGGACCATCTTGTAGCAACAAAATCGGCGATAATCCCATAAACGATGCCAAATCCAACCAATGTCAAACCACCGCTTAGACCAGATGGTATTCCAATTGCTATGCTTACAATGGCTCCAAGAATTGCTCCTCTTAGTATCGGATGTGCTTTTATGTGATCTGCAATTCCAATCACAAAACCCAGCAATACCCTGTTGTACACCATGGATGCCAAAATCAGCATCTCAAATTGCCCCGGATATCTCCAGGCAGCCCCATAGGCACAGAATATTCCGCATAACAAACCGATAGCTGTTGCGATGATTATTCTTTTAGCGTTCATAGATCTCACCAGATCAATAATTTATATTGATCAAATTAATATTTAAGTATTTTCGGATTGGTGCTATATAATAAATATACAAAATTTGGGCGAATTAAACAAATTGTAACCTTTTAACCGATGTTAGCGATGTAACACCAATTTATAAATTAGTCTTTGCATCATCACCACTTATTTTAATTTTGGAATGACTCTCCCAGTTTTTTTCATGTATTCCTTGTATTCTTCACCAAATTGTTTTATCATCATGGTTTCTTCTCTAGGTATTCGGTACAGATATAATAGTATAGAAAATAACAAGAAAGACGGGCCTGCAATCCAGTTGGGTATTATTAATAAGTTAGCTAATGCCCAAAGCAAATGAGCAGTATACATCGGATGCAGCATATATTTATATACGCCATCTTTTACAAGAACTTGCTTATTTTTTGTTTCTAATAAAAATGTCCAATATTCCCCAAGGTCAGAGTGGGATCTCCATAATAGCCAACATGCCAAAATAAAAAATATTATACCGACCCATCTAATAAATTGGGGCAAATAGTAATTTGCAAAATTAAGCCATGAGGTAAAAATAAAAACTAAAGGAGAAACCATTACAATCCCGCCAAAACTCAACATTATTATTTCAGCTAAATTTTCTCTACCAAGCTCAATTTTTTCCCCGCCATATCTTCTTGTATATGTCTTCCTGATTACGGTAATTAAAAAAAATAATACTAAATATATTACATTAAACTTATCTTCAAACATTTTTTAGACCTCCGCTTTTTAATAATTAGAATTATTTCGTCTAGATATCTACATTTATTCTTTTTCACCTTGTCATATGTAAATCATCTGAAGGACTTTTTGTTTCTCTTATCAATATATATGCCAGCACAACAGACCATATCTGAAAAGTATAAACTGAAATCCTTTCAAATAGTCCCATTAATTCAATTCCATTCATAATCACAATTGCAGATAAACCACCAAAAATAAACATTATGAGAACAGAAATAAAGGTATATAATCTAAATGATTTCCACTGTTTTTCTCTGTAAAGACCTGTTCCAATCATCAGTAAAGTCGGAAATAGCAATATGGCTACAATTCCTACTAGAACCAGATGCATTGTTCCTGGAAATGTTACTTCCCCGCCAATAGTATCTTGAGGGAAAATAGTTCCGGTAAAAATGTTAAAGATCCCTATAATCGTAAGGAATAATCCTCCAAGAAATATCAATTTACTATGTTTATACGTATAATGTGATATTATTCCAATTCCAAAAGCAGTACCCATTATAGCTGAAACAAGTAGGAGAATTGAACCCAATAAGTAAGTATCATGTGTTCCAGTTTTTGTCAAATCACTTACCGTATTTACAATATAACTGTAATTCGGTGTTAAAAAACCACCAATAATGTCATTTAACAAATATGCAATAGGGCCTAAGATACCTCCATAAAGTAGAATTTTCTTTAAATCAATTGAATTCATTTTACCAATTTATTTTTATTCGCTTTCATAAGTATTCCTCCAAGGTTGCTTTGATACGGTCATTTTATCTGGTTTGTATCTGTTTTGGCAGACTGGGAATTGATTGCAGATGAATTAAATCCTTTAACAATCAGCCATACTCCGATTGCTAATTCAAAAGGCAAAATTGGGAGGAATACGTATAATGGAACATCATAACCAAATAATGCAAACAATTCTCCAATAAAACCCAGAGAAGCTGCCATTATACCGAAAAGGGATAACACTTTTGGAACATATTTTGATTTAAGGAATAAGTAGTAAAACAGCATACCTCCCATACAATAAAAAACCATTTGAACATCATAACTAAAATGCATTAATTCATAAAATAAGCTGCCAAGAGTTTGAAAATACGAGGAATATGGAGCTCCAGCCTTTACATATTCTTGGCTTGTATATAAGAGAGAGAAAGCGTTTATTTGTCTGACAGCAAGGAACACTGCTTCAATTATCCATAATCCAAAAGCCCAACGAGCAATAATTTTATTTTTGGTTTTTAAGGTAGTATAGAGTAATACAGTCAATAGTACAATTGCAACGGCTTCAATGAGAAAACCTACGATGCTCATCTGCACCATTGTTGGATTATCTGAAAAACTAATCATGGTTTCAGATATATTATCAGGTGGACCAGTCATCGAGTAATTTAATGACATTAACATAAATCCACTGAGTAAGCTTGCAACTGCTACAAAAACAAACATTATACCTAAAAGCCTGGGAGTAAATTTATCTGAATTCATTTTTTCTTCTCTAGTTTTTTGTCAAATGCTGTAATGAATCAATTTAATGATTTCATTTCGGGTATTTTAGCACCTTTCAACACAATCCAACCCACAAATATTATTTCCCCCATTGTCAGGAGGTCGAATACTGGGAATATAGCTTCGAAGTTGGGTGAAAGAAAGTGCATAAAAGTACCTAGCAGATAGCCAAAACCTGCCAATATCACCAAGACGCCCACAATTCTGGGAAAGTAGCCCGACCTGTAAATTAAATAACCGAGGGGAAATAGCCAAAGGCCCCAAAATATCGAGGCGATAAGAACTCCCTGTTCGTTCAAATTAAGAAAGAACATCATTAGAGACTGCAACTGGGCTGGTTCAAATGCTGCCAAGTAGCCAGCACCGTTCAATAGCAACAGGGCAGCAACTCGATTAAGAGTATTGAGCATCGCGATAGGGACACCGACCAGAGCGAATACAACCATAAGCGAAGCATGGTTTTTGTTAACTGGTTTGAATAATTTGTATAAAATCAGAACCACCAATATAAAGATGAGCTGGGTGATCAGACTTCCAACAATACCCATACGGAATAGCAACTCATTAGCCATAATATTATTGGCTGTTGTTGCGGCATCTCCGGACACAATAAGAGTGGCAGGGACATACATTACGCCGAAGAGCCCGACTATCGCCCAAATTGGATACAGGAACCTCAATAATGTTACAGCTTGGTGTTGTGATATGTCCGCTAGTTTTTTCATTTTCCTTCTGGGTTAGGCCAGTTCCATGCATACCATACAATCAGTGAAGTACATGCTATTTCTATGATGCTAAAAAATACATAATATATTGCTGGAGTTCCAACAAACAGTGATGAGATCTGAACAACGGTCATTATTGCACCAGCAGTGATGTTTGCGAATCGATTTACTTTATATTTTAATACTAAGGAAAAAACAACCATAGCAATTGGAATTTCCATTAATATTGAGGCACCCAACAAAAATCCTTGAGTGAGTTGTAGACCATCCACAGATCCTGTCATTAATCCCTTCAGTACCACGGGATCAAACAATCCAAGAATATCACAATAAAGATAATTAAACATTACAAATATCCATAATACTGAAAGTCTTACCCTCATATCCTCCAATAAATTAATTTGTTTTACCATTTCGATTTCTCCTAATTTACTTTGATTTGTTCATTTTATCTCGTTTATACTGTTTTTGTAGACCCGGAAGCGATTGCAGATGTGTTAAATCCTTTAACTATCAGCCATACTGCTAGAAATAGTTCATTCGATATTACTGGAAGATGAGAGACGGTAAACGGTATTACAGTACTATCGGTCAGAATTACAGTACCAGCGGCCATCATATTTATCAAGGTTGATGATAGCAACAATATGGATGCAATAACACCCCAGACCGATATAAATCGTGGAACGAGTTTTGATTGATAAAATAAATAGGAAAGTATCAGAAAACCTGTGCAAAAAAGGTATGTAGAATTCACATAAATCAAATCACGTACCTCTAGTAATAAAGTGCTAGAAGATAAAATCATAATTGCAGCAACACCAATAAGTACGCCATCAATAATCTTGATAGCAGCGTACCCAAAAGTTAGATTTTTATTGTGTGGTTTTAAGATCGGAAACATCAAAACTGCCATACCAACAATTGCAGCGCCACTAATTAACTCAAGGAGCATTGCAATTATCGATGATTCTAAAAATAAAGAACCTATCACACCATAAGCAATTAGAATTAATGCTCCCACAATTATTGCGGTCTTTCTGTTTGAATCCATTTTATTCACCATAACTTTTTATTATTTAATTTCTTCTTCTCAATCCAATATGCTAAGGCAGGAAATATAGCATACAAGCTTAAGCTCATGATACTTACTACTGCTACAGGCACTTCTCCTTCTGGCGCAAACATTGTTGGAGTATAAAGAATAATTGCAAGAGCTATTAGTATAACGGGTCGTTTAATGTTTTTTGAATCTTTGTAAAGATAATATCCTGCCCCAATGAAAAACCCAACCTCTATTAAAAAAGCTAACCATGGAAAATTCCACAATCCCAAACCAACTTTAAAACTGTTCCAAACAAGAGGCAGATCTGGTGTGTGAGCAATAACATCAATAAACCAATGGGATAATACGCCAATTGAAAGTGCAGTACCCCAAATTTTATTCTTAAATTTCCAAAAGATAAGAAAAACTACAAATGCGATTACTAAGCTACTTGATAAAGAATGTGTAAAAGGAACATATTCTAATAATGTTCTTAAGAAGGGGTTGCTTGTAGGATTATAACTAATTCTTTCTATTCCTAACAAGACCAAAATAAATGTCAGAATATCAACAAATTGGACTGCAATGAATAATAACCATAAGGGTATTTCTTTAAACCGCTTTTTTAATAAAAATCCAACTGCATAGTGACCTATAAACATTTTATTCTACCAATTTATTTTTATGTTTATACAAATACCACATACCCCATAAACCATAAATTGCTATTAAAGGAAGAATTATTGAATATGAAATGTATTTGTCTGGAGTTAGAGTTATTTCAGTTCTTTCTATGAATATTGCGAAAAGACTAACAATGGGCCAATACACAGTAATTGCTAAACTGCCAAACATTGTATAAATTCCCCATTTTTTCCTTTTTAGTAATCCAATTATTCCTGCAAGTAATAATGGAATATAAAATATTGAATCTCCAAATGCAAATCCCTTAGCCCATGCAATACCAACTTTTCCAACTTCTTCTTCGGACTCTTGCATTCCTAGTGATACAGTTAAATCATAATTAAATAATGCAAGTGTTTGGCCAACAAGAAACATTATAGTCAATAATATACCTATGACAATAAGAATCCAAAAACCAATGTTTCTTGTTTCACTCATATTATTATTTCCTAAATGGATTTATTTAACGTTTTTGGGCATATACGACGTTTGTCGAAGGCCAATCTGGTAAAGACCTTAGGGTGCGAAAGCGCCGAAGCATATATGCGCTTTTGTGCGAAGTGCCAAGATTATTCATGTTTTAGTGTTTTAATTCCTAATGGATAAATACCTATAATCATCAAAACTGTCCCAATAACGCTGATAATTTCGATATCTGGATTGATAAGTAATAATAGACCCACTATTATCAATATACCTTGCCAAGGTTTTACATATTTTTCTTTGATAAGCCCAATAGTTTGAATAGACACTCCTAATGGAATCAATATAAATAACCAATTTACCACAAGTAATCCGGGTCTATCAATAAAGACTTGAAGATAGGGAATTAAACCAACAAATTCAGCTTCTGGCAAAGTATCAAAGCCCGATAAGATCAAACATAAACTTCCCTTATCTAATCCAAGTGCTACAGAGCCGAATATGCCGCCTATTCCACCAATAATCCCATACCAGAGACCTTTTTCTTTCAGAAGATTCATGAAATGCATTACTGAAAAAATAATAAACGGTATTGCGAACGCTACAATTAAATGCCCGATATGCCAAATCGCGTTATTATGGAAATTATTTACTAATTGTTCTGGAGTTCGAACCATTTCTAAACTCAGTATATCAGGATGAAGTAAAAACCCGATAAGAAGTAATATCGGAAATGTTAGAATAGAAACTCCACTTATGGTATCCATTATTTTTTTATGAGGATCAGCAGAATTCATTTTTTCCCTCCTTTATTTTAGATTAATACTATATTTCTCACATATAAATATCTGTCTTTTTGCTGCTTTTAAGAGCCTCTAATTCGTCTTGCAAGTGTTCTTTCTGGATAGGTAATACCACAACCAAATCATATCATGTCCATGAAATAATGATGGAACCTCATGTCCTTGGTCAGCTCAGGATGAAATGCCAGTGCTAGCAAATTCTTCTGCCGAGCAGCTACGATGCAATCGTCCAGGGATGCAAGGACCTGCACATTCTTTTCTGCATGTGTAACGGCTGGGGCTCTGATGAATACGGCAGGAAATTTATCACCTTTTAACACAGGTACATCCAGCAAAGCTTCAAAAGACTGCTTTTGTCTCCCAAAGGCATTTCTTTTAATATGAACGTCCATTAGCCCCAATAACGGCTGATTAGTCCTTTCTATTTGCCCGTCACCATGTTTTGCGAGCAGAATGAGACCTGCACACGTCCCAAGTATTGGAATATGTTTCTTAGCAGCAGCTTTTATTTCTGAGGCGATGCCTTCTCGCTCCATCAAACATCCAACGGTGGTGCTCTCGCCTCCTGGAATGATAATGGCATCACAGCTCGGGACGATTCCGCTATGCTTAATAAGAACGATTTCGCCGCCATCACGCTCAGCCAACGCACGCTCCGCGGCTTGTATATGCTCCTCTATGTTTCCTTGTAGCGCAATCACGCCGATTCGAGTACCCATAATTAGCTCTACCAACCACGCGTCTGCAACATCTCATCCTCTGAAAGAGTATGAACGTCCACTCCTTTCATCTGTCCGCCCAGCCCCTTTGATATCTCTGCAAGAACTTCTGGCTTGTCATAGTTGTTCACCGCTTCTACAATCGCCTTGGCCATTTTATCTGGATATTCTGCCTTGAATATTCCTGAGCCAACGAAGACTCCGTCCGCCCCCAGACGCATCATCATGGCCGCATCTGCTGGCGTTGCTACTCCGCCTGCAGCAAAGTTCACCACCGGCAATCTCTGCATATCGGCAGTCTCCTTGACGAGTTCGAATGGCGCTTCTAATTTCCGGGAAACTTTCATCATCTCTTCATCGTTCATGCCCTTTAGCTCCCGGATCGAACACATTATATTTTTCATATGTCGGACTGCTTCTTTTATGTCGCCAGTTCCAGCCTCTCCCTTGGTCCTGATCATAGCCGCCCCCTCGTTGATCCTTCTTAGGGCTTCTCCAAGATCTCTGGCACCACAGACGAAGGGGATGGTAAATCCAACCTTATCGATGTGATATTTCTCATCCGCTGGTGTTAGCACCTCCGACTCATCGATCATGTCAACGCTCAATGCCTCAAGTATCTCTGCCTCGATAAAATGACCTATTCTGACCTTTGCCATCACAGGAATCGTGACGGCATCCATGATCTCCGATATGATCAAAGGGTCTGCCATTCGGGCCACACCACCAGATTTACGAATGTCCGCAGGTACTGCATGTAGCGCCATAACCGCCACTGCGCCTGCATTTTCCGCCACTCTTGCTTGGTCTGCATTGGTGACGTCCATGATGACGCCGCCTTTCTGCATTTTAGCGAAACCTCGCTTGAGCAGCTCTGTTCCATGCCGCAAACTTTCCAATTCCATCTTAATCACTTTTTGAGGACAGTACTCATAAATCTGACGATCACCTGCTGGGATGAATTTTTCTCCCAGACATCCTAATCAACGGCTTCGATATGTGTCTTCTCGCGCATGGAGGGGTTTCATACAAGCCCAATTCCAGACCTCTGGGAACTAGGATGTGCTCCCCCTCTTGAGAGGTTGTACCACATTTGCGGCACCGATATCCTTGATTTTTTCCAGAGGATTTCATCCGTTTTTGACATTTCGGACAGGGGGGATTACGCACGACGAACTGATCTCTGAGCGATGATATTTCGATCTTCTCTAGATTAATGGTTTGGTCTTTCACGCTACCATAGACTAGGACCTCATCGCCTACACGAAGTTGTCGAATCACATCTCGAAATTTCTTCGTCGGCTCGTAGGCA
Source organism: Halobacteriota archaeon (assembly GCA_042577985.1). Classification (GTDB taxonomy): domain Archaea; phylum Halobacteriota; class UBA148; order UBA148; family UBA148; genus UBA148. Next base: position 10,090 of record JBHPDI010000035.1, read on the forward strand.
GCGCAATCTATCTTGTGCCCATTCTCTGCAATGGTGAAGAATACATGTCCTCCTTGGATAGGATATGGATGTTTTACCACAGTTCCGCTAAGAACATATGAGCAACCATTTTTTGCAGAAGCGATCTTTCCTGGCACTATGTGCGCATCGGTACTCTGGTTGGTTTTGAAGATAGTGTATCTCTCTACCTCCTCAGACCTGATCATCTTGAAAGCCTTCTTGATTGCGTCGACATCGTCGCCCCTGATCCCAAAAAGGACTGGACAGGGGGAGTGTGGCGAAAAGACTGTTAATTCATTGGCAACATCCACCGTATCCCATGTGTGAGGATATGTCGACTGATCCGCTTCCAGTACTGATGTCCTATCAATACGCCTAGGAGTGCCCCAACGTTCTCTTTGCCTATAAGCAACCAGCTCATAAGTATAATCATCCTTCAGCGAGAAGCCTATCGCAGCCAGTGCACCAATAACGCCCCTACCATTTTTAAAAGCATATACCATTCCATATTTCTTCGCAAGAACAATGGCTTCTTTTATTGTGACAGTGTCTCGTACTACTCTCTCTGAGAATTTCTCTACCTCTATGGGTATATGATCCAATAGCACGATGCCAGAATTCGTTTCAGGGTCATCTAATTCCGCCATCTCCCCCACTTTCTGAACAGCAATGTCCATGATTTCTGCTGCTTGCCCTTCATCAGCCCCGATTTCGATGGCGACTGCGCCGTTACCTCTGGTCTTATACTTGATGTTTGGATTTAGCCTGATCAGCCTGGGATATTCCTTGACACCATATTTTTGGAGTTTTTCCACCAATACTGCTGCTAAGTAGGTGGTGCACATCCCTTTCTTTGAGTCTGTATCATCGATACCAAGGAGCATTGTCTTCACTGTAGACGCATGCATACATACTATTATATAGAATTAATGGCTGAGAGAATGTAATGAGCCGAGATGCAGTACTACAGCAAGTCTTGGCTGTATTAGATAAGGCGGGATTCGTCGTTTCGGATAGATGTGACGTGCACCCCCGGAGTTTTGATATCGCTGCGAGAAGGGGTCGGTTACTATTGTTGTTGAAGGTGCTCTCCAACATCGATGGAATAAGCGAAGAGATATCAAATGAAATAAGATGTCTTGCAAACCGCCTGATCGGTCATCCTCTTATAATAGGCGATAAGACCAGAGATAGATTTTTGGAAAATGGTGCGGTATACCTTCGCTATGGTATTCCGTCTTTCAACGTGCAGACCTTATATGATTATTTCGTTGAAGGTGCCCCCCCACTAGTTTATGCTGCACCGGGGGGACTATGTGTAAGTATCGACGGGGATGTCTTGCGAGAGACCCGTACAGATAAAAACATCTCTCTGGGGGAACTGGCACGTGAACTGGGTGTCTCTCGACGTACCATCAGTAAATACGAGGATGGGATGGATGCGACTATTAATATAGCAATAAAACTAGAATCCATCTTAGACGTGCCACTAGCATGCCCCATAGATCTATTACATTCATATTCACGATCACAAAATGAATCTCAGTTAGGTTCTGATTCTGTGTCCATCATGGTGCGAGATATCCTAAAAATATTTGTTGATATTGGGTTTGACGTCCTACCAATTATACATGCACCGTTCAACGCGTTGTCACAGGAGGAGGACATTGTGATGCTTACAGGAATCGGCAAATATAACGATACGATGATTAAAAAAGCCAGATTGATGAGCAGCATCTCAAATGTCGCTCACACCCAGTCCGTGTTAGTCGTCGAAGGTCAATCAAAGAAACTACAGATAAACGGCACGGTGATAGTGGAAAAAGAGGAATTAGAAGAAATAGACGATTCAAGCGATTTCATTTCCCTAGTTCAGGATAGGAAAGTTGATTCTGGTCCTGATGCAAAATCAAGTGACATTCGTGTTATTCATTGAAAAATACGAAATAGTTAATAATAAACATTTTTTGCCATCATTTCAGCCAAAAATTTTAGTAATTATTAAAATATGAAAGACAGACCGTTAAGAACAAAATTAGTAGATATTAATTACCATTTTTTAATATCTCAGCTATGATTTCTTTATACACTTCATATCATAAATTTCAATTTCAGAAATACATTATTC
>JBHPDI010000036.1:0-12178 GCA_042577985.1 Halobacteriota archaeon
AAGCAGAAAAGGGGCAGCTTAGCGAGATAGAAAAGGCATTGGAAACCAAGAAGAAGAATAAAGAGAATCTAGAACAGAAGCGAAGAGAGTTAGATAAAACTGGCGATGTATCCAAGTTAATGGGGGATCTAAAAGTTCAGAGTGAACAGAAGGAGCATGATAAGAGAGTGCTGCAAGCTTCATTAAAAGAGCTCCATAAAGATGAGATCCGGTATGAAAAAATAGAGCTTGATCTGAAAGAGATTGAAAGTAAACGAAAAAATCTAGACAGAATTATTCACGAAAAAAAGGGCAAGGCATATCAGATAAAAAGAGATTTCGAAGACCTGCTAAGACTCAAAGAAAAGACCAAAGAGCTAGAAGATGGTCTCAAGGAGTTGCAGGAGACTTCAGAGGTGCTCACTCTTCTGAAGGATAAGATATTCCATAAGAGAGGGATAGTTATGTATGCAATCAATCAGCTACTGCCGCAACTTGCCCACGAGTCTTCCATAAATCTGTCAGATCTAACGGATGCTAGATTCAGCAAGGTACACCTGACACCCTACGAAGAAAACAAGAGCTATGGCATTCGTATCGGTGTGGAGGGACCTGATGGCTTGTTCCATGACGTACAAGAGTTCAGCGGTGGTGAGAAGACGCAGATCAACGCCGCCCTAAGATTTGCGATCGCCAAGGAACTTGCGAGCCTTCCACAGGTTGGCAGGACATTTGGCAGAATGAAGACCCTTTTCATTGACGAAGGGGACCTTGGATCTCTGGATACAGAGGTCAGCAGGGAACTCTTTGTCAAAAAACTCTTTGATATGGGTCAGTTCTTCGACAAAATCATTTTAATTACCCATTTGACGGAAGTGGCAGATAAATTCCCTGGCAAGATAAGGGTGTACATGACGCCTGATGAGAGGTCAAGAATAGAGGTATCGAATTGAATTTCGCCGATGCACTAGAGGACATCAAGAAGTATGGTCACCTAGCACACGAAAAAGACCAAACTATGTTGAAAGATGTTAGGATAGAGCAGTTCAAACTGGCTGATGAGACCAGAGACTTGGTAGCCATCGATGGGTCGCACTCATTCGTTTTAGATCTTTCTGGGATCAAATTAGCTGTTATTAGAGTCTGTGCATTAGAATACGAATTCGTTATTGGAGCAAAAACAGGCTTCAAGCTAAAGAATTCCTCAATAGTTGAGAAACCGATTTTGATCTCCTCGCACAAGGATTTCGTTGAGTCACAGTCTGACCTATACCAGAAGGTCTTTGAGCATGCAAAGAGGTCGCAATTAAACACGTACTCGTACATAGCCAACGAGCTCAGGAGATTTGAGGAACATAGGCTCCTGAATCAGGTTTCAGGTAGTACTTCTGGAAATATATTAGCGCTCGATGGCGCATTGACCACACCGCCACCATTCCTGAGTGGTTTCTCAGATATGATGGAAGATACCATCCAGAAATGCAAAGATCACGGGAACATACTGATTGGCGTATCCAAAGATTCTGAAACCCATGCATTAGGCTCTCCATCCACAGACGAGGAATTGTTGCTCGGAGCCCAGAATCAAGGGTACCTATATGCAAAAGTCAAGCTGGAAGGAGGTTATCTTCGCTATGGGGATGTGTACTTCGCTAGGTTGCATCCGAAGGCGATGAAGTGGTTCAGGATAGACATAGGGACAAAAGAACACCCTGATCATGTTTTTCCTGTTCTAGCACACTATGCGAGGTCGGAACTCTGTCCAGGATACATATATCCGTTACTAGAGGCACACAGACTTGCAGTAATGGTTCGAAGGCTTCATAGCATATATGAAAAGAAGATTATGGAGCTCGCGCCCAAATATGATATATCCATTGGAGAAATTCTTAGGGGGAGAACTAATATCGAAGGGTCAAAGATGAGAATGTTTCATGAGTTTCTGGATGGGGTTAGCAGATGAAAATCGGAGAAGTTGTATCAGCATCCGTTTTGGTGGGCATCGATATAAAACTGGAGCTTGACAATCCTGAAGACCTGAAAGTGGGGTACCCCATAATCGTAGAAGGAAAAAGATATCAATTCTATTGCGTGGTCCGAGATATCCGTAACCCGGCGATGGGTATCGTCGAGCAAATCGCAGGTTCCGAACTGGGCGAGTCGGTGGTGCCAATGATTTCGCCGGGAATACATGAGGGATATGGTGGACAGATATTTTTCTCAAAAGCTTTGTTAAAGCCGATTCAACTGATAGATTTTGATGGTAAATTACATGAACCAGAGACGATACCGCCTTACTTCTCTGAAGTTCGAAAGGCTATGTGGGAAGATGTAGAAAAAATATACCAGTCCACAGAATCGACCATGCCAATCGGCTCTTTGCGCGGCATACCAGATTTTAAAATTCCGCTGGACTTTGCCAGCTTGACAGAAAAACCTTTTGCCATTTTTGGTCGCACTGGTATGGGAAAAACTATACTTTGCAAGATCGTGTGCAACTCTATTTTGGCAAAGGATGTATCAAGCATACTTCTTTTTGACATGCACGAAGAATATGGGATGTACTCCAAAAGTGACAACTCCCCTGGTTTGAAATTCTTTTTCCCCCATAAAGTGGAAATATTTTCACTTGATCCTTCAAATACGGGAGCAAGACCCTTTGTGATTAGCCCTAGAGAGATAACCCCTGCCGATGTCATCGTCGCTTTTCAGGATCTGTCAGATACCATGATAGATGCTTTGTATTGCATAGACAGAATGAAAGGAAACAGAGACCTTATAACTGCCATTCAGGAGACAAACCCCGACTCAGACGAAAGGATTCATGCAGGCTCACTTCAGGCACTCCGGAGAAGGATTGGACGAATGGAAAGATTTGACTTTGTCAAAGATACGTCCTACGACATGTTCAGCCAAATGGCATCTCTGATTCAAGCAAGGAAATCTATCGTCCTTGACTTTGGAAAATATGGCAGAGATATGACCGCTTATTTATTCATTGCAAATATACTAGCGAGACGATTGTATGACCTCTATAGTGAAAACGAGGAAATACCAAGACTTGTATTGTTCATAGAAGAGGCACATAAATTTTTAGACCCTCGCATCGCATCCTATACCATCCTCAGCACACTTGCCAGAGAGACGAGGAAGTTCAACCTGGTCCTCGCGTTGGTAGACCAGCGTCCATCCCGTATAGATGATGAGGTTCGAAGTCAACTGGCGAATAGGTTAATTCTGTCACTCAAGGAGCCAAATGACATCACCTCTGCACTGGCAGGCATCCCGGACAGGAGTACCTGGGAGGGCGTAGTTGGAGCGATACCCGCACGAACGGTCTTAGCAGTGGGTGATGCCATCAGAGTGCCGACGGTCATCGAGATAATGGACTATAATAATAAGGAGTATAGGAAGCAGTTTACCGAGGGTATGGATAGCGGCGATATCGATGAGATATCCAAGGACATAGACAAAATATTTGAATGAGATGAGTGGAAATCATATTATGGAACATCCTTGTTTTGATGAAAATGCACATTTTCAGGTGGGTAGAATACACCTACCAGTTGCACCAAAGTGCAACATAAAATGCAGATATTGCGAGGCGGGAATTTGTTCTGATTTACTGGAAGTACCGGGTGCAGCCCTAAGGGTCGTGTCTCCTTTAGAAGACGTTATCTCCACCGTAAAAAATGCCGTCAAGGCAGATCCCAGAAACAAGATAGTAGCAGTGGCAGGACCCGGAGATCCACTTGCAAATGACCAGACCTTTGAGACGCTTGACCTGATTAAAAATCATTTTCCCCGGTTGAAAACGTGCCTATGCACCAACGGTCTTCTGCTCCCGGAAAAAATACATCAGCTGTCAGGTCTTGATTACATAACGGTGACGATCAATGCTTTTACTCCTGAAACAGCTAAAAAGATATACCGATGGATATCTCTCGATGGCAAAAAAAGCAGTGATTTTGACCTACTGCTCAGAAACCAACGATTAGGGATTCAACTTGCAAGAGAGAAAGGTATCACTGTGAAGATAAACACGGTGTTGATTCCCAAAATAAACGAACATGAAATCGAGGATATAGCTCGCTGGGCGTCACCCTACTCATACATCATGAACGTCATGCCGTTGATACCAAGGGGCGAGTTCAAAGGTAGAGAGAGACCCAGCTGTGCGCAGATGGACAGAGCCAGATTGGCAGTGAGCAAGCACATGCGACTTTTCACATGCTGCAAACAATGCAGAGCTGATGCTGTAGGCGTTCCGGGAGAACTTGAATATCATACCAAGAAGATATATTCATCAGAAACGGATTCCAGATATCATTTCATACCTTTATAATATACTAAATTAATGTTGGATATGGGCGAGTTAGGCGATACCCCATTCTAATATATGGGTGGTGAATGACATGCTTGATGAAAAAGGTGTACAAAATCTATTTGATCAAGTACATAAACTTTGGATTGAACCTGAAGTCACAAGCCGTAAACAAACCAATAGTCTGCCAGAAGATTTTAGGATATTTCGCTGCCTAATCAGATTACCTAAAGACCGGTCTCCAATAGTAGAATTCAATGATGAAATTAGATGGGTTGCATCCGCGAAGATAGCACCCGACGCATCCTTCAGAAAAGGACAACCAGTATTTATTCATGAAATTCAGGAAATAGCAGCCGTTAGTCCTCCCGAAATAAACGGACAACGCGTTGCTTTCATATACCTTTTTTGGACTGGATATGTATATCAAATCGTATTCGATTTTACCCCCAACGTTCCAGAGGAGATGATTTCTGAGGAAGAGAAAGGGGCTTGGAACTTCGGCAAAACTATCGCAGAATCTCTTCAAGCAATCCTTACAGAAAAAGTTATTCATATTCATGATAATACACAAATGCAACTTCAAAAGATCGGACTGTGGGCAGCTCCGGCACTGTTGCCATATCCAATAAGTAAAATTGCAAAGCAATTGGAAGAGGGGGATACTGAGAATGCCCGCAATACTTTACTAGAGTATTGTACTTCTGAATATATTGAAAAACTATCATCCAAGTGGTGGACTATTGAACAATTTAAGATGCGAAAACCTCTTATCCAGGACGCTCTGCATGCTCATAAAGAAGGTCGATACCGATTAAGTATTCCTGCTCTTCTGCCGCAAATTGAGGGTATCATTACAGATTGGATTTACACAAAATTACCTGAAAATGAGATCCCTTGGCGGCAAGAATCGAAAACAAAGAAATTTCGCGATTTGGTTTTAGACAAACCACCGACCACTTTAACGTATAAGCGGATTGTTGAGTCAGCAGTAGACTTCATAGTGGATGGTCCGGTTCTAGAGATTTTCAAGCGATGGGTAGACAAAATTGATCAAGCATTCCCAAATCGCCATGTCGTGCAACATGGTAAGTATGATGGATCACTATTCACTGAAGAAAATTCTGTCAAATTATTCCTTCTCATCGACACGGTTTATCATATAGTATCAGCTCAATTAGAGGCATGTGATAGTTCCAATGGGAGCCCCGTATAACAGAGATTATCTGGCTTCGTGCCTTCTGAACTTCGCAAATCCTCGTTCCGTTATATAAAATTGACTTCGGGACATATACAAATCAAAAACATTTATAATATCACATAATATCACATTACATTGGGAATAAAATGAAAAAGTGGTTTGAGGGGTATAGAAATTCCTGTACCGAAAGTAGCGAGGAAAAGTATCAATTGGACAAAATCGACCTAATTAAGAGTAGAATTAAAAAAATTAAAAAAATTGATTTAGAAGACACTAAACCTCAAGAATTGAAAAACATAAGAAAATTTGAGCTTGATACACATGAAAAAGATGTTTTAAAAGCTTTAGAACTTCTATTGGCAAACAATAAAGTTGAATTTTGCAATTATGAGAAAAGTGGTGAGGAGAAAGTTAGTAAAGAGACTTTTGAAGAGTATTTCAATAGAATAAAAAATATAGAAAACCGCTCCCTAATACTCCGCATAGCCTTATTTTTACATGATATAGGGAAGAGAAAAATAGGCGATCATACTAAGAATAGTTTTGAAATTGCAAAAAAGGTTCTACCATCCACCAATATTCTACCACTGGAAGAAGAAACTATCTTATGGCTTATTCGGTATCACGATGTATTAGGTAATATCTATACTGGAGAAAGAAAGGCAAGTTTTCTGCTCGAGAAAATGCTCGAGACAATGCTCGAGACAATGAAAGTCCCGAGCGTTATTGAGCAAAAGGAAAGATTGTCATTGTTGCAGGCAGTAATGTTATGTGATTTAAGAGGATACAATGGCGGTAGAAACCTTACAGAAAAGAGGGCAAGATTTTGGTTGGGACTATCCGATACGCATAATATAATGCAAAAAGATAATGAGCAAGATAATGAGCTATTCACTTGGAGAATAAATAGATGGACCGGTAATTTAGAGGGTGGAGATAACCCCAACAAAGAAAAAAATATACTGAACAAAATAGAAGATAACACAAATAAGGAATTAATAAAGAATGTTTTTGGAAAAAGGATTACCTACATAATATATGGTTTTTATTTATTTGTTGCTTTAGATGCAGAAGAGTTGGCAAAGTTGATGGAAATAACAGCCAAATATTCAAAAAAAGTACCTAAAGGAGAGATCACGCTTGAATTTACCAAAGCCTATAGGAAGGGACAGAAAGATTCAGAAATTATGTTACAAAAATTTAAAGAAAAAGTACGGGAAGGTGGATTATCAGAATTTATTGAAGTTATCGGAAATAGAATTGTCATAGATAACAACTTTGAATAACTTCAGATACGCTCAAAACGTTATATGAAATTGCCCCCATAATATAGGAAAAATTTAAATATCTACGACCTTACGATTTTTAATTGAGAGCTTAAAGAATAAAAAAATATGAGGGATTTCAATGGGTAACGAGAATCAAAAAAAGAGATTAACTACAGCCTTTGGGATACCTGTCGGCGACGATCAGAATAGTTTCACTGCCGGAGAGCGGGGGCCTGTTCTGATGCAGGACGTTCACCTACTGGAGAAGCTAGGGCATTTTGATCGTGAGCGCATCCCTGAGCGAGTAGTGCACGCAAAGGGAGCTGGAGCATATGGATACTTCGAGGTTACCGCGGATGTTACCAAGTACACCAAGGCAAAGTTCCTTTCCGAAGTTGGAAAACGAACCGATGTATTTGCTCGCTTCTCCACTGTAGGGGGAGAAAAGGGGTCGGCAGATGCCGAGCGTGACCCACGGGGATTTGCACTGAAGTTCTATACCGAAGAAGGCAACTATGATCTTGTGGGAAATAATACCCCTGTGTTCTTCATTCGTGACCCGTTAAAATTCCCGGATTTCATACATACGCAGAAGCGAAATCCTGCCACCAACTGTAAAGATCCAGATATGTTCTGGGATTTCCTTTCCCTGACGCATGAATCAAATCATCAGGTAACCATTCTCTTTTCAGATCGTGGTATTCCAGCCACATTTCGAAATATGAATGGTTATAGTAGTCATACTTTCAAGTGGTACAATGAAAAGGGCGAATATTACTGGGTAAAGTATCATTTTAAGACAGATCAGAGAATCAAAAACCTTACTAGACAAGAGGCGAAGATTATGCGTGGCAAAGACCCCGACCATGCTACAAGGGACCTCCATAATGCAATCAAACGGGGAGATTACCCATCATGGACTCTCCAGATGCAGATTATGACCCCGGAGCAGGCAAAAGATTACCGTTTTGATATCTTTGATATAACCAAAGTCTGGCCCCATGCTGACTTTCCACCGATTGAGGTTGGCAAGCTGGTTTTGAACCGTAACCCTGAAAATTACTTTGCTGAAGTTGAACAGGCTGCATTCTGCCCGGGAAACCTAGTGCCAGGTATTGCTGCCTCGCCAGATAAAATGCTCCAGGGTCGTCTTTTTTCGTATCACGATACCCATCTACATAGACTAGGACCAAACTATCATTTGATCTCGGTAAACGCACCCAAGAATGCATCGGAGATGAACTATCAGCGCGATGGGTTTATGCGTACCGATTCTGGTGGTGGTGCCAGCCCAAATTACTGGCCAAACAGTTTCAATGGACCTGAGCCAGACATTTCTGCGAAAGAACCTCCTTTCGAAATCCATGGAGAAGCAGATCGATATCCATATTCGCATCCCAACGATGATTTTGTTCAGGCCGGGAATTTGTATCGAGACGTAATGACCGATCAGGACCGCGAGAATCTAATAGGTAATATTGTCGATCATCTTGGAGGAGCACAAAAACGCATACAACTTCGCCAGACAGCCATATTCTTCAAAGCAGACCCAGAATACGGCCGTAGAGTGGCTGAGGGGCTTAAACTGGATACGAAGGAAGTTGAGAAGTTAGCTAATATGTCGCAGGACGAACGGGTGAAAGCAACATCATAAGCGGATGGAATATTATAAATTCACGCTAGTTCGCCCTCTTCATTACTTTAAAGTTCGAATTGAGAGGATATGCATATATAGTAACTCCAATAGCGATTAGAATTAAAATGAGGATACTCTCAACATCCTTAATAGGTTTAATCTGATTTATGAACAAAATATTATTAGAAATGTTATCAACCCAATTATAAAATTAAACGAGAAAAAGATTGGAAGACGATTAAAAATTTGAAAATACTTCGTGTCCTTGCCCTCACTTCGTTCGGGTCATATAACAAGCCGATATCTGGCTTCGATCACTCCGTTCGCTTCGCCAAAATTCCCCTTTGAATAACTTCAGATAAGCCCTAAAAGTTAGCTAAACGAAAAACCAGCATTGATACTAAGAACGCCGACAATTTTGCTTCAATTTAGAACCAGATCGCCTTTCCAGAGTATTTTTACATACAACCAACTCATAATAATTGTATGTAAAGTCAGAAGTGTACCATCAACTAATCTGTACAATGCAGGCCAGAAAGGTGCTAGTGTATCTCCTAAAATAGGATATATAAGGCTAGCAATCAATGCCAAGTATAGAAATAATTCTTTTTTACTTGATTTCCAGAAAATAATAAGTGGTATTGTTACCAGCATATAGGCAAAACTTCTGGATATGGTAATTGAAAAAAGTGTAAGCATACTTGGAACTTTCATTATCCCTTGTTCAAGAAAATGCCCTGTAATTGGCATAGATATTATCCCAATAATCATTGTTAAAATATAGAATAAAAGCATAACAACAATCACTCGCCATATCCAACTAATTACTGAACGAGAAGCAAAATAGGATTTGACTTGTCCTGCTTCCCTATTATCGTCTTGTTTCCATAAATAAAATATTAGCAAAACGATAGCTAGGGATAATATGAATTCAGTAAATAGGGCTGGTAGAAATGGGAAATTTTCTAAATAAATTTCTCCTTCAATCAGTGGCAAAAAAGCGGAAATAATAAAATTGAAAGAAAATATTATGAAAAATGCCCCTTGTTTACTTACTTTGAGATTATTCTTAATTTTTGAATAGACAAATGCGATTGAGGTATATATCAGGAAAATAGGGAGCAGGTAAATTGTCGGCATGGCTCCAAACAGTTCAGAAGAACCTCCAAATATTCTTTCAAATGGAATTATACTAATTATAACTGCCAGGATACCAACCAAACTTGATTTGAAAATGTCTTTTAGATTTTTGTTCATTTTATTACTCATTTTTTTATATCTAATATAACCATTCCTTATATTCTGGTAAATCCTTCATATCTTCATATACCCAAACCATTCTATCCAAGTACCAGCTTTTTCCTAAATAAGCTAAGGCTATTCCTAAAATTGCAGGCCAGATAGAAAGTTTCACTATACCATAAATTGCAAGTATCATTCCTACTGATGAGATTCCATTAAGAATATTTGGTAATAATTTATGATGCTTAGGAATATCTATTTTATCTCTATTAAGATAAACGCGCTCCCCCAACACAGATTTTGATGCCCAATTTTTTGTAGACTTGGGTTTTTTGAAAAATATAGGATTAAAAAACATCCAAGCTAATGATATTAGTGCAGGTATTAAATGCCACCATCCAATCCAAACCCTACTCCAAAAAGCCAAAACAATTATTGGTAATACTGAATATCTTGTCCATACACTCCAGGGGTTTGCGTGTTTCATCCAGTTTTCATCTGTAAGGTTGAATAGTTTTGCTATTTTTCTTTCTAAAGTCATTTTTCACCTACGTTAGAAAACCATAGCTATTATTGAAGCTAACACGCCGTTGGTAAGAAAATGGGCAAACATTCCCGGATATAAACTTCTTGTTTTCATATACAGTATTCCGTATATCCAACCTGCTAGGATCTGCATTATTAGCTGAAAAATGCCCGGGACCAAATCAAATCCTACAACAAAATAATTAGTAGTGACATGAACTAAACCAAATAATATTCCGCCGTATATCCAAGCCTTATTTTGTCCTATTACTCGCTCAAGCCTACCTTGAATTATGCCTCTAAAAAAGAACTCTTCAATAAACGCTGGTTGCCATAGGGCAAATATGATCATTAGTACTGGTAGAGGTGTGAAATCAGAATTTAAGAGTGGCAAAGCACCTGCAATGGCAAATAGTATTACTGCAAATATCATTATTGCACGAGTTTTAGGTACGGGTTTACGAAAACCAAAATCTTTCAAAGTCCATTTTTTAACAAATCTCAAATACAATACTGGAATTAAAATGTAAGGTATTGCAGTAATTAAGATAAACTGCAGCAAAGCACCAGGTGTTGGATCTGCCATTTTTTCAAAAAGGCTTGTAAACATAAGTATTGTTACAACAATAAAAGATAATACCAAGAAAATAAGTGCTTCCAAGATTCCTTTTCGCTTATTTTTCTCAAGAGGTAAGGGTTTTGGGTACTTACCCAATTTATAATGCATTAGTGCTACAAACCCTAAAGGTAAGGCAATCTCCATAGCGAGAAATAGTATAATTTGCAAGATGGTGTTTGGATCCATATGGATTGCAGATTAATGTGTTCACATTTAAAAGTTTTTATTTTATATCTAACCCCGTCTTTCAGAAGAGCCAATCCAGTTACGACCGCCAACACGCTGTAGAAGACTATGCAGTTCTGTGTAGGCTACCCTAATAGTAGCCCACACGAAATGACTAGGCGTAATTTATTTTTGGGCGTGTTTGATGGCTTCCTGGGCGTTTTCCCATGCCTTCTTGTAGTGGTCGATTGCCTTGTCAGGGTTTCCCAGTCCTAACTCTTCCTCTGCCTTTGCTAGCTCTTCCTCCGCTTCTGCGATATCTTTATCGACTTGGTCCTGATTTTCCGGGTCTTCGACTGGTGTGTTAACTGCATCCTGTACGGCCGTTGTGGCCAACATTTCATCTACTTCAACGAGTTTGTCTATCACGTTCTGAACTTCCTCCAGAACCTCTGGAGTGACTGCGTGCGGATGTGGATTGCACTCTTTTATCTTGTCGTTGATATGTATCTCAGAAACCAGAGTGCCGTTGATATAGACCTCTATTTTTGAGGTCAGCTTTGTTTCGTCGGTTGTAGGCGTTATCGTGTATGTGCCGTCGCCATTGTCCATAACTATGCCTTCATTTACTGTCACGTCATCTCCGCCGGTATAATTCAACGTTAGGCTTATGATTCCCTTGTACTTGGCTTCCTCGCATTCGTCTAACTTTATATTCAATAGGTCTTTGACAGCATTCTTTTCCTCGTCGAACACCCTATACCCATGCTTTACGTCTAAATGTGTTCCATCCACCCATAGGTCAGAGTCCAGGCTCTTCTCAATGTTAACTGCGGCTTCAGCCAGTATCTCGTCAACCTTTTCATCACCGGTAGGATAAATGGCGTTCAGTTCATCGAGTGCACCAGATTTCAATGAGAATGTAGTACCATACATCTGAGCATAAATCCCCCAATGACTTCCATCCTGACCATAGCTCTCCCATGTGATGACAAAGTCTCCGTAAGCATCCATGGCCACAGACGGACGATCCTGACTATTGTAGGTGTATGTGTTTACCTGAAATTCTGAGTCAACCGCACTTCCAGAGCTGTCATACATCTGAGCATAAATCCCACCATAACTGCCATCCTGATCATAGCTCATCCATACAATGACAAAGTCTCCGTCAGCATCCATAGCCACAGACGGATACATCTGCTCATAGGTGGTGTATGTG
>JBHPDI010000037.1:0-11492 GCA_042577985.1 Halobacteriota archaeon
ATTCTATGACGGGGTCGTTCTTCAGGGGGAGAGTCTCATATTCTGGTACATCAAAATATTTCGATATCTCGGAAACAATCTTATAGGTCTCATCCTTGTTTGAGCAAGATAAGATGCTTTTGGAAGGGCAACCTATTAGTGAAGTTTTAGCTTCGATCATCCTAGTAAGGTCGTACAATAAATTATCTGGAGCGATAGGGATACAGGCATCCACATGTGACAAGATTTTTTCCGCGTCATGCATGGAAGAATAGGTTTCGATCTTGTCTGCGGGTGGTCTAATACCGAGTTCATTTATCTCTGAAAATAAAAAAGTATGTACTTCGTGACCAGCAGCAGATAGACTGCTACAAACGCTTTTTAGCATGGCATAGCCCTCGGTCAGTAGAGGTGTGGCGCCCAACACTCCGGCACTGGCATACTCAAAAACGAAAATTTTCATGGAATGCTATTTAAAAACACACCATATATTATATTGATGATGATCATTCCTGTGATGGATATAAAGAGCGGTATGGTGGTTCATGCCAAAGCTGGGGATAGGGAGAAATACAGGCCAATCGATAGTGTTCTAACCGCTTCTACAAATCCAATAGAAGTCGCCAATGCATTCAAAAAGCTTGGTGCAAGAGAGCTTTATATAGCTGATCTGGACGCGATCGAAAAGAGGGGATCTAACCTTGGATTAGTGTTAGAGATAAAGAAATTGGGCTTTGATATTCTACTGGACAGCGGTGTATCCATTGCAAGAGATGCTAAAGATTTATCGGGTGTTGGGAATGTCGTGGTTGGAACTGAGACATTAGAGTCATTTGATGAGTTGGCAAAAATGACAGCCATGTGTGAAATCGTTTTAAGCATTGATTTCAAGGGTGATGATTTATTGGCAAGAATAGAGGATTTGATAGGGTTGGACGCCAAAGATATAATCAATATCTTTTCGTCTTATGATATCAAGAAGATAATATATCTTGATCTGAAGAAGGTTGGAACCTCTTGTGGAATGGGAGGAGAGAGGGTAGAAAAAATGGTCAGATCAACTTCTATACCCCTTCTAGTTGGAGGTGGCATAAATGATATGTCAGACATTAGACGGATGGAAGAGATTGGCGTAAGCGGTGTTTTAGTTGCAACTGCCATACATAATGGAAGGATTACTAAAGAGGATATTTATAGTTTCCAAAATCAAAGATAAATAATAGCAATGACCGCATGGTAGAGGTTATCTTGCAAAGACTTGACTTTATTTATTTATTTATTTAGTTTATTTCAGAGGGCAAGTAAAAATAGAATTTCAAATATCCTGAGTATTAAGCTGAAAGCGTTATCTCGCAATAGGTCGTTATCAAAAGGTTGTAAAAACTGGAGAAGATTCTATCAGCATATTTTGGAGAGCCAATTTATGTTACAACAAGAAGTATGAAAACAATCAGGTCCTTAAAATGAAAGTGATAGATGTACGAGTGATTCCTAATGCAAAGAAAAATGATGTTTCCGAAGAGACGGAGCAACTTAAGGTGCATTTAAAGGCTCAAGCAGTTGGCGGTAAGGCGAATAAAGCTTTGATTGAGGTGTTAGCAGAATTTTTTAATGTGAAGAAGAGGGATGTAAAAATAATAAGAGGTGAAAGATCGAGGGAAAAGGTTATTGAAGTGGATATAGATGATGATTAAATTGCAAATGCTTAAAAAGTCAAGATATGTCGACCAGATTCGAAATCATCGCCCATTTATATTCTTGCCTTGTATTTGTCTGGGCCATATAAAAATAGTATTCGCCAGCTCAAAAATTACGGTGCTATAATGAGAAACTTCACAAAGATTCTTTTCATCATTCTTGGATCCATATGTGTGATATTAGGATTGATAGGCATCATTATTCCACTTTTGCCAACAACCCCTTTTCTTTTATTGGCTGCCTTTTTCTATGGGAAAAGTTCCCATAGATTGCAACAATGGTTATTTAGTAATAGGGTTTTTGGCCCATATTTAACAAATTATGTGGAAGGCAGATGTATTTCAATAAGGAATAAGGTATTCACATTGATGCTACTATGGTTAACAATAGGTTACACCATATTTTTTGCCATATCAAATTTATTAATCCAGATGTTATTACTTCTAATCGCGATTTGTGTTACCACCCATATACTCACAATAAAAACGATAAAGCAACAATCAAACAATAATTCTTCCTGAAATATCTTTAATAAACCTAATGCAAAAATGAGTAAGAGTTTCTTCTATTTAATAGATATAACATATGAAAATATACGCCCATCCGAAAGAAAAAATGACCTACCCCAAGACCCTTTTAGTGTAAGGGATCTTTCGGATTAAATGACTGATTACGAAGCACATGGGAACACTGATCAATGCAACAAAGAAAAATTTCAAGGCTGTAGGTATTTCAATGTATAAGAATGGGATCGTTATCGAGACTATAACTAATGTATGGAGGATGTATACTGCATAGAAGTTAGGGGACATCCATTTAATCAATCTTCCCTGTGTGTCAAATCTGTTCTTGAAAACATATGCTAAACTAATAATAATGCTTAAACAGGCAATTGAGTCCCATGTTGAGATTACTAAAGATTGCCAGGAAAACGTACCTAAAAAAATATCGAGATCATAACCCATACCCATGCCCACAGCAAGCATAATCGGAAAAGCAATTATTGTTAAAATAGCAACTGTTTTCCATGGTTTTGGGTTTGATAAATTCTCAAACCACCTTCCCCTGTATGCCAATATCCCCACCCAGAAACTGAATATGTAATGAGTAAAATGTCCTAACTGGAAATGACCAAATAGTTCAACTCCAACAGGATACCATATCCTTACAAAGAAGGTTCCCAATGCAATTGCTATAATGCTTCCCGTAACTGCCGCATTTGTTGGAAAAGTATTCTTAAACGGATTAAACGAATAATTGGAAATGAGCCTGTAAAGAACATATACTGTTGAAAAAATCAGCAAAGCCTCTACAAACCAGAGAGGTCCGGTTTCCCAAGTAGAAATAAGGTGTTGAAGTCGATAACTAATCATTCCAAAGAAAGATGCTTCTTTTCCTTCGGCGAAATTTAACACAATGTAACCAATAATGGGAGTAATTAACGTGGTGTAAACCAAAAGAGGTATACCTAAACGTATTAATCGGTCTTTCAAGAATATTTTTGGTCCTTTTTTATCATATGATCTTGGAACAAAATATCCGGAAAGAAGAAAAAAGAAGGACAAGACATAGCTTTGATTGATAGCATTAAAGAATAAAAAGATAATGGGGCTGATTTCATCAGTTGGAATTTCCTTAAGTGGCCATCCACCTGAACCCCCATAGGCGACAGCAACGTGGTGAAGAACAATCATAACAATCAAAAAAAGCCTGATATTATCTATATAAAGAATTCTTCCTGATTTAGAGGATGCATTCTCAGACAAGCTCAAAACACCACAGCTATAATAAAAAAAGTTACAATTATATAAACACTTCGATAAGAAAATAGGAATTAATGAGTATAAATTTATTGAACTTAAACATTCCTTCATTCTACACTGATCAAAAAAATAGACAAAATGCGAATTTCATATATACTGATAAACTAAGTTATATGCAATTACTCACTTTGCGATAATATGAATAGGGGGAGAATATAAAATGAAAGTTTTTGCAATAAATGCCAGTGCACGTAAAGATGGAAACACTGCCATTCTCATAAATCATGTGTTTGGCGAATTACAAAAAGAGGGGATTGAAACCGAGCTTTTTCAGCTTTCTGGGAAGAAAATCCAAGGTTGCATGGCCTGCTACAAGTGCTTTCAAAACAAAGATCAGCGTTGCTCGGTGAATAACGATGTTCTAAACGAGTGCATCGAGAAGATGCTTGACGCAGATGGAATAATACTGGGTTCACCCACCTATTTCGCCAACGTCAGCACTGAAATGAAGGCTTTGATTGACAGAGCAGGCTTTGTTGCCGGGGCTAACGACAAAATGTTCAAACGAAAGGTGGGTGCGGCGGTTGTTGCTGTGCGCAGGGCAGGCAGCATTCACGTCTTTAATTCTATCAATCACTTCTTCTTTATCAACGAAATGATAGTTCCTGGTTCTTCCTATTGGAATTTAGGTGTGGGACTCGATATAGGTGCAGTGGAAAAAGATGAAGAGGGCATTAGGACGATGAAAGTTCTAGGAAAAAACATGGCATGGGTGTTAAAGAAATTGCATGAGTAAAAGATTGCTCAACTCAGATTTGTCGAGATAAACCAAAATTCATCCCTTTTCTCTCTCAACTTGAGATATATGCAAGACGTTAGATAGATATGCTCATGCTGAGATTTTCAAAGCGCTCCATTCACTCCTCATATAATAAATAATACAAAAAAAAATACCTTAAGATTTAAAAAGAAAAATAATTTTAAAAAAAACATAATTGACAAGCTTTTTTAACTTTGAAAAACGACTTAGAACAGTGGTTCCCTTGACTCACCCAGCATTTGACATAAAAGGATCGAAAGGGCATGATCTCTCTGGCAGGAAAATAATTCTATGCGTGACAGGTAGCATAGCAGCCGTCGAAACGGTCAAACTGGCACGAGAGCTAATGAGATTTGGCGCAGACGTTCAGGCAGTGATGTCGCCTTCTGCCCAAAAAATCATACATCCGCAAGCACTTCAATATGGAACTGGTCATGAAGTAATTACTGAAATCACCGGCAAGATAGAACACGTTGAACTGTGTGGAAAACGAGAGGATAAAGCAGATCTGTTGTTGATAGCCCCTTGCACGGCGAATACTATCGGAAAGATCGCAGCTGGAATAGATGATACCGCCATAACGACCTTTGCCACCACCGCAATTGGGTCGGGCATGCCAATTATCATCGTTCCTGCCATGCATGTTTCGATGTACTCACATCCGATTGTCGTGAAAAATATCAAGCGACTGGAAGAACTAGGAACAGAATTCATGCATCCAAGGATGGAAGAAGGCAGTGCTAAGATTGCTAGCATCGATGACATCATTATACGTGTGTTACGCGTTCTCGGCAGGAATGAATTGAGAGGAAGAAAAGTGTTGATAACAGCCGGAGGGACTGCAGAATCCATAGACCCAATTCGGATACTAACTAGTCGCAGTTCTGGCAAGACTGGATTAGAACTGGCGAGAGAGGCATATATTAGGGGGGCAGATGTCATCAAACTCGTCCAGAGAGGGCATAGAACCTATTCAGATATCAAAAGCATCCATGTCGAGAGTGCTCAGCAAATGACAGATGCTGTGCTTAAAGAGTTGAAAAAGGGATTTGATGTGTTGATATGCCCTGCGGCTATATCTGATTACACTGTCGATAAAAGCCCTAACAAGACTTACTTTGGCAAGGAACTGACGTTATCGCTGAAGAAGTTTCCGAAAATGATACAGTTGGTAAGGAAGAAATATCCTGATTTGACCATTATCGGCTTCAAAGCAGAAACTAATGTTCCTGTGAAAGAGCTGGTCTCAAGAGCAAGATCGATGATGGATAAACATAAGCTAGATTTGGTGGTAGCAAATGATGTCGGTAAGGGGGGAATAGGTGAAGATGAAAATGAGGTATACATCATCAGTAAGGATATCACGCATTTCAAGGGTTCAAAGAGAAGCATAGCGAAGAATATTATCGATTCTTTGGTTGAGGTGTTATGAGGGTAAGAGCATATGCACCATCACACATAACCGGTTTTTTTGAAATCTGCGAGCATTTGGATCAGAGACACATGGGATCTAGGGGATGCGGATTTACCCTGCAGGCAGGAGTGACCACAGAGGTCACAGTAGAAGAGGGCGAAGGTATATCTGTAATTATAAATGAAGCCAATGTAGAGGCACCTACTACCCGGTCCGTCGTGAGGAGATTAGCAAGTGAATATTCAGTAGAAGTGCTTAGCAAGATAGATGTACCAATAGGATGCGGTTTCGGAGCCAGCGGAGCCGGTGCATTAAGCACAGCACTTGCTCTGAGCGATGCGTTGTCCCTTAATCTGAGTTATAATAGCGCTGCAGAGGTTGCTCATGTAGCCGAAATCGAGAACAAGACAGGTTTGGGAGATGTGATAGCTCAAACACATGGTGGTATGATAATTCGAAGGGAGCCCGGATCGCCTGGCATTGGTAAGGTAGATAAGATTCCGGTCAGGGATGTAGAAATTAATCATGTCGTGCTAGGCGAGATTTCGACGAAAGACGTGCTAGGAGATAAGAGAGCGAAAAGACAAATCAATCTGGCTGGGAAAATCGCTATAAAGGAGCTTCTTAAACGCCCAACAATCCAGAACTTTATGTTATTATCAAAGAGATTCGCCATGGATACCTGCCTCATGAGCGATGTTGGAGTAGAAATCGTAGAGGCGGTTGAATCCTGCGGTGGGATGGCAAGTATGGCTATGCTTGGAGAGGTTATCTTTGCAATAGGAGGTTATGAAGCACTAAAGGAGTTTGGATCCGTTCGAACATACAAGATAGGCCATTATGGAGCACGGTTGCTATGATACCAAAGGATCATCCTCGCTACTTATCATTGATGATCAGAGAAAGGCTCGTGAGAGGGTATGAGTCTGGAATAGTCTGTACCCAAGGTTTAATAGCTCATGGCAGGGGGGAAGCATTTGATTATCTGATCGGGGAAAAGACTACCAAGGCGGCGATGTACGCTACAAGGGCTGCAGTGGCAACTTTGTTGGTGGCAAAATATCCCATTATATCTGTGAATGGCAACACCTCTGCCCTAGTACCAGATGAGATCGTACTTTTAAGTGAAAGTATAAATGCACCTATTGAGGTGAACCTGTTTCATCGAACCGAAGAGCGCGTGAAAAAGATAATAGCTCATCTAAAAGCACATGGGGCAACAAAAATACTTGGGAAGAAGGTCGATGCACGCATATCGGGCATAGAGCATGAAAGAGGCAAGGTGGATAAAGAAGGGATTTATAGGGCGGATACAGTGTTCGTGCCCTTGGAGGATGGAGATAGATGCGAAGCCCTAGTGAGCATGGGTAAGACCGTTATAGTGATAGATCTAAACCCGCTGAGTAGAACCTCCAGAACGGCTACCATAACAGTGGTGGATAATGTAGTTAGAGCGATACCAAATATGGTAAAGTTGTCCGAAGAATTAAGATACATGAATAAGAGAGAGTTAAGGGAGATAATAGATACATTCGATAATGAACCAAATTTGCAGGGTGTGATTAAGCATGATAATTAAACAGCTCTCGGATTTAAATGATACTGAAATTGAGCGGTTATTAAACAGAGAGATTGCTCTGCAAAATGTTATGGAATCTGTAAAGAACATCATAGCAGATGTGCAAGAAAAAGGCGATGCAGCTCTGATCAAGTACGCCAAGGAATTCGATAAGGTTGAGATTAAAGAGTTGGAGGTTACAGAAGAGGAACGCCAAGATGCAGAAACATATCTGGATAAAGAACTTATTAAATATCTAGAGATTGCGTCGCTAAACATCGCAGCATTCCATGGAGAACAATCGAAAGAGGATATGTGGCTGTCAGAATTTTCACCTGGAATTACGTTGGGTCAAAAGATTTCACCATTAGAGTGCGTAGGTTCATATGTGCCCGGTGGTTTGGCATCCTATCCATCAACAGCTCTGATGACAGTGATTCCCGCAAAAGTGGCAGGCGTGGAAGATGTTATAGTATGCACTCCGCCCAAGCCAGACGGAAGTATAGATCCGCTTACACTAGTGGCCGCAAACATCGCAGGGGCAGATAACATATATAAGGTGAGTGGAGCTCAGTCCATAGCTGCGATGGCCTATGGAACAGAGACGATCCCAAAGGTTGATAAAATCGTTGGCCCTGGAAACGTCTACGTAACCGCTGCTAAAATGCTGGTGAGAAACGAGGTTGAGACGGATTTTCCTGCAGGTCCCAGCGAGATCATGATCCTCGCAGACCAACCTTTGAACAAAAGCTTGACCAAAAAGGCGTCTATCATTGCATCAGATATGATTGCACAGGCTGAGCACGATCCTATGTCACTTTCCATTCTAATCACCACTTCACAGGAGCTGATGAAAGCCGTGAGCAGCGAGTTGAAAGTGCAAGGTAAAAAAGCTCAGCGTAAGGATAGTGTGACAAAAGCAATAGAAAGTAGCGCAATTCTAACAGTGAAAGACCTTGATGAGGGGATTAAATTCATAAACAAATTCGCTCCAGAGCATTTGGAGCTTATGATCTCAGATCCTCTGAGCGTTTTGAAGAAGATTAAACATGCTGGCTCGATTTTCATCGGAGACTATTCTCCGGTTGCAGGAGGCGATTATGCATATGGTTCCAATCATGTTCTCCCCACAGGAGGATATGCTAGAGTACTTTCTGGTCTGAACGTGGACCACTTCACAAAGAAGACAAGCATTCAGATGCTTAGTAAGGAAGGACTGCGCAGCATGAAAGATATCATAATAGCTCTTGCCAAAGCAGAGGGATTTGAAGCACATGCAGATTCGATCAGGAAGAGATTTGAGGAATAAAACGATAGTGATCATCTATAATATCAATCCACACTGAAGCACGAGTATACTTCGAGAAAGAAAGGTATTTTAGTATTTCGTCTTCTGGACGACCTTATCTTATTATATTATTTACAAATGATTCATCTTTTCATGTTTTTAGAACTTTGATTAGATGAGATTAGATTAGATTAGACTTTTAAACCTGAACGTAACTATGTAAGAGGGTAAAAATAATCGAGGTCTGTATTAAATGCTACGAACTCATTACTCTCGAGATATAACGCCAGAGGACGATGGTAAGAATGTGATCATGGCAGGATGGGTCCATGAGATAAGGGACCTAGGTGGAATTACATTCCTCATTCTCAGAGATAGGGAAGGATTAGTGCAAGTAACACTATCCAAGAAAAAATCAGATGAAAAATTATTCAACCTAGTACGTAGCATTTCCAGAGAGTCTGTGGTTTTAGTCTCTGGCTTAGTCAAAAGGGAGGAAAAAGCACCCAACAACTATGAGATAGTCCCAAGCGATGTCCAAGTGCTGAACAAGGCAGATTCTCCACTCCCGTTGGACGTTACAGGAAAAGTGGGTGCAGATCTGGATACGAGATTGGATTCCAGGTTCATGGACATCAGACGTCAAAGTATACAGGCAATATTCTTAATTCGTCATCATGTGTTAAAGACGATTCGAACTTTCTTGGATGATAGGGGATTCAAAGAGATCAATACGCCCAAGATAGTTGCAACCGCAACAGAGGGGGGTACTGCACTATTTCCGATTACTTATTTCGAGAGGGAGGCGTTTCTCAGCCAAAGTCCACAATTATATAAGCAAATAATGATGTCGGCTGGGTTAGACAAGGTCTATGAGATCGGACAGATCTTCAGAGCCGAGGAACATGACACTACCAA
Source organism: Halobacteriota archaeon (assembly GCA_042577985.1). Lineage (GTDB taxonomy): Archaea > Halobacteriota > UBA148 > UBA148 > UBA148 > UBA148. Next base: position 9,439 of record JBHPDI010000037.1, read on the forward strand.
ACATCTCAACGAGGTTAACTCTGTTGATATAGAGGCTTCCTTTGTTACCCATGAGGAGGTAATGTCGATCCTAGAAAGCTTGATTGAGAACATATATTCGCATGTGATTAAGAGTTGTAAAAATGAGCTTGACATTCTGGGCTTGCAACTCAGTGCTCCAAAGTTACCATTCAAGCGATTGTCCTATGAGAAGGCGATAGATATTGGTGATATAGAATGGGGTGATGACTTGGATACGGCAACAGAAAAGGCAGTCGGCGAAAAGATGGGGCATCATTACTTCATAGTTGATTGGCCTACCGATACCAAACCATATTACACAGAACCCTATGAAAATAACCCAGAGATATGCAAAGCGTTTGACCTGATGCATCCTAGAATGGAACTCGCATCAGGATCACAGAGGATACACTCTCACGATCTACTCCGGAGAAGAATTGAGTCACAAGGACTGAATCCAGACGGATTTGAGTTTTATCTAAGAGCATTCAAATGCGGAATGCCACCACATGCAGGATGGGGTCTTGGTCTGGAACGTTTGCTGATGACGATGCTTGAACTCAAAAATATTCGGGAAGTCGTCTTATTTCCAAGAGATAGACACAGACTATCGCCATAGTTTACAGTAGAGCTTTGGGTTGGTGGTTTCAGCAAGACGGTTAAACCTATGGAACTAAAGCCCTTCGTCCAACGTACTTTAAAAAGAACTGGTACTTGTGAAAACATTATTATAAGATAATGAAAACTAAAATCGTCTTGAAATCCGATCATCGACTTGGTTGATGTAATTTTTTTACTTTCTGAACTACAAATGACCTCTTCATCAAGATGGAAAAAGCCTATGACAATATTAAGAAACTACTGCAAGGTACAGTACATTATAAGAACCATAAAATATATATGCTCTTTTGCTGATTATTATATAGAGGGATGGGACTAGCCTTGCATATAAAAGATATTGAACTCAGGAATTTCAAATCTTTTGGAAAAAGGGCGAAGATTTCTTTTTTCGATGATTTCACGACCATATCTGGACCCAACGGTAGCGGAAAGTCAAATATAATTGATGCCATCCTTTTCGTATTGGGTTTATCCTCTTCTAAAATGATGAGGGCTGAAAGGTTGACTGACCTCATATACAGTGTTAATGGGAAAAATCCGGATTATGCGGAAGTTACCATCAAGTTTGATAATACCGACAGAGAATTTCCCATCGACCAAGATGTGGTAAAAGTAAAGAGAAGAATTCAGTGTACTGAAGCTGGTTATTACAGCAACTACTATCTTAACGGCAGACCGTGCAACCTAAGTGAGCTTCGAATACATCTCTCCAAGTCTAATATCTTCCCGGAGGGTTACAACATCGTCGTGCAAGGAGACATTAACAAGATCATTAGGATGAGCCCCACAGAAAGAAGAAAAGTCATAGATGAGATAGCAGGGGTTGCAGAATTTGATGAGAAAAAAGAGCGATCCCTAAAAGAGTTGGAAACCGTTAGAGAGCGCATAGATCGCGCTGAGATCCTCCTCTCTGAAGTGATCTCTAGGCTAGATCAATTGGCTGAGGAAAAAGAGCAGGCACTCAAATACAAAGCGCTTAGGGATGAAAAGCGTCGTTATGAGGCATTCACACTACTGGCAAAACGAGAAAGTGTTAACAGAAAACTAAAAAAAGTTATCAAGGAGCTGAAAATCCACAATTCAAGGAAAGACAACTTGGTAGGCGATATAACGGATATTAGATTTGGTATATCGAAGCTAGAGGAGGAATTAGGCACTTTAAATGAACAAATCATGATGAAAGGAGAGGATGAACAGATCCATATAAAAGAGAGGATCATGAGCATCCAAGGCAAGATCACTTTTTGCAAGAATTCCATAGAATTTTCCAAAAACGAGATAGAAGAACTTGAGAAGGAGCGAAAGAGAATATTCATCGATATAGATAGAACTCAACTCAAGATAGAGGGGTTAATAGCCAAATTAGGGGAGGAAGGAGTTCGAAAGGCAAGCTTACTTGCAGAGATGTGCGATAAAAGGGATGCATTATCTAT
>JBHPDI010000038.1:0-11471 GCA_042577985.1 Halobacteriota archaeon
ATCAGGTAGATTTGTTTTCCCAGAAACTATTATTTTTTCTTCTTGTTTTTCAGCTGCAACAGTAAGATTATAATCCTTTGCTGATACACCTTCAGCCGACCTGGTAACCGTCGCTAGGATTGGCAGCGATGCCAATATCCTACTGATTTTACTCATCTCTTTAGTCCTCCGTGTTTTCATAATAGTATCTTTTTAACTATATAAGTGATGATAGTTTTCGTTCTTTGGGGGTACTCATAAGATTACTACATAGTGAAAAATACCAAAGCTCATTTGAACCATTTAAATATATGTCAACGCCTACAACTTTGAGTTAATGGGGCAATTCAATGTAGATCCTTTCATTGAAATGGGTTTGAAATCTAAGAACTATTCTCCCATGATTTGCACAATTATTCTACGTGATCTGGGTCTGGCATCCAGGTCTATGAAAACTATTTGCTGCCATGTGCCTGTCAGCAATTTTTTGTTTGAGAAGGGAAGAGTCAAACTCGTTCCCAGCACAGCTGACCTAACGTGAGAGTGTCCGTTTCCATCTCCCCACCTGAGATTGTGCTTGTATTCTATGCCCTGGGGCATCAGTCGTTCCAGTGCATTTTTCATGTCTTCTATTAGACCGGATTCATACTCTACCGTTGTTATGGCTCCGGTAGAACCAGGCACGAAGACCGTAACGATTCCATCATTCGGCTGAGATTCTCTAAGCAATTCGGCAACTTTGTCAGTGATATCGATGATGTCAACGTTTCCATTCGTTTGAAATCTTATTTCCTTTGATACTACGGTCATTTTTATCACATACCATATCTTTTCGTTATGGAAATATCTTATCTTTTCTTCTTATCGCAACGCACCTCGAATTACGACCAATCTTTCAAAGAAGTGCTTTTCGCTTATGATTTCATCGACCACGAAGTCTAGTGATTTCATTTTTTCTATGACCTGTTCGATGCCGGTTAGTGAAGATACCAACAGCAATATTCGCCCATCCTCTGTCAAATAATTCTTTACCTGATCTAAAAATCGGTTGATAATCTCCCTACCGCTGGGTCCACCATCCCATAAAACATCCATGTCGGTCTTTTGATCTTCGGAAGGTAGGTAAGGTGGATTAAACACTATTAAGTCGAATTTTCCCTTGAACTTGATTCCTTCAAACAAATCGGTTCTTATGACATCTATTCTGTTCAATTTGGCGCATTTCACTGCTTGTGGACTAATGTCAGTAGCAATAAACTGTGTGACATCTCCAATGAACATTGAGACGATTCCCGAACCAGTTCCGATTTCTAAGATACTATCTGCTCTTTTCACCTCTTTCAAAACGGCTTCTATCATCAAGAACGAGTCTTCAGCAGGTTCATAAACCCCTGGTAGGATTATGATCTCTTTGCCCTTATATTGGAGGAGTTTCATGGTGCACCCTATAGATAAAGTTGGATAAAAAAGCAAGTTCTTCTGGAGACAATTTTTCCGGTCTTTTAGACCTTATTTCTTGGGGCAATATATTAATGAGTTTTTCAACATCGCCCAAGTTCATCATGTGGGCTACATTTATAATAACATTTTTCATCTGCTTTCTTCGTTGCGTAAATATCGCTGACGCAAGTTCAAGAAAAAAATCTTTATCAAAACCCTCTAATTTCGGAGTATTCGACAAAAGTCTTACTATAGCAGATTTCACCTTTGCCTGAGGATATAGGGCCGCATTGGGTATAATTTCCATAATTTGAACCTCTGCCAAATACTGTGTTACTATGGATAAGCGGCCATAGTTTTCCATGCCAGTGGTTGCCACCATTCTTTTAGCGAATTCATGTTGATACATCAAAACCCCAAGCTTGAAGTCATGTTTGAGTAGCTTGAAGGTGAAATCTGAGGAGATGGAATAAGGAAGATTTGATACGATTTTGTCAAACTTTGGAAATTCTACTTTCAGAGCATCGCCTTGAATTACCTTGACGTTTGGAAGTGATAGGTCGTCCAACATCTCTACTAGGTGGTGATCCGATTCGATTGCAATTACATTTGCAACATGTTTTGCTAAACTTTTCGTCAGATTACCGGTACCCGCGCCAATCTCCAGAACGGTATCATTACCATCTAGAGAAGCGTATCTTATGATTCGATCGATTACTCTATCATCGATTAAAAAGTGTTGATCCCCCAATACTACCTCACGAAAATTCGATGTTTCGTATGATCATCCTTTAACTCATCCTCAATTCTTTTAATGATGAGCTTGTCTGGACGGTGAAGGCCTTGGACCCTTTTTGTCAAATCCTCAAATCCATTAAAACTACCCTTTTTTCGCTCGTTAATGATGGCCCACATCAATTTTTTCCCTATACCGGGCAGCAACTCCAGTTGATGTAATCGTGTTGTCAATGGTTCTGCATGATTAAAAAAACTGACGAATCTGTCTTCATTACTTTTAACTATCTCCCCAAGTACATAGGGAAGTTCTATCTTAGCTCCATGCGTTAAATCGTCGTACCTTAAGCGACGCTTAACATGATCAATTTCATCCCGGTCGCCGTCCCCTACGTAGACTTTTTCATATACCTCGGGTATTACCCCTTCCTTCGGGATCAATTCTAGCAGCACAAAATAATTCTTGCCAACGCCATGTACTATGGGCTTTTTTTGATACACTGGCCTAGGGTCGTCTGGGTGACCATATTGTAAATAGTCCAACACCCATATGTAATCCTCCCTCCCCTCCTTTTGCATCATAGATAGCCCACCTCCTAGGCGTGATCACTAACCAGTTCTAATATTGTCTCCAATTCTTTTTCTACAAGCGTATATCTTTCCTTTGCATATATAGACCTAAGCTCATCTTTTGTCTTTGGCAGTATATCTGCAATTCGGACGGCTATTTCTGGTTTCATCTTCTCTAATTTGATTAATTCGTCTACTAAAGCCCTGGATGACTTTGCACTGATCTTTGCAAACTTATTCGTGTGATCAATTGCACGCCTTTGTTCATATCTAAGCTCTTCTCCCCTTTTTAGCCTTTCATCCTGAATTTTATTTAGGATATCCTTTACCTCAGGGAGGGTCAATAGTTCCTCGCTTACAACTTCTTTTATGATCATAATTTCACCTTTGGGGCTTGAGATGCTGTGGATAAACTATCAGCTCTTTGAACGTATTTCCGTCACTCACTTCCAGTAGGTATGCCCTACCCCTTCGTCCGGTCACCTTTGCAGTTCTACCGTGAAAGGAAGGATGGGGAATGCCATCATGAACACTTGGATCTATGGTGATATGAACTCTTTGTCCTGTTTTAAATTCCTGAATAGCCTTAGTTATGGGCGATAGACCTTTTTCTCTTATCCCTTTTTTAAGTTTATGTCTCGTTTTTCTTCTTGAGCCTGGCATTTTTAACCCCCATCACATCTAACTCCGTAACCCGTACTTCAGTTCCGAGCAGTTCGGAAAGGCTTGGCTTTGTTCTTTCTTCATCGCCAGATATCAGTTCCTTGACGTACAACCCAGATTCACATCTGATGCAAATAGTTGCCCCCTCTGGATTCGTATCCATGAGTTTGGCGAAGTGAACAGTTCTTGTTCTGACTTTATCAGCTCGCCGATGTGCTACCCTGCGGGGTGTTCTTTGTTCGATGTTAGTGCACATCTTATCAAGTGAAGCTTTTAGTTTTTCCTCCGAAACTGCATCATTAAATATAAGTCCAACCCTATAAACTTTATCCGCATCTGCAATCTTGACCTCTGCTACCATGTCCTTTTCAACGAATCTCAACTCTCTTACTTCAATCTTGCCATTCGCAGATATATTGATGCTATTCTCTAGATCTACCAGATCGAAATGCCGATATATAGGCTCTTTTGCTTCCACCACGAAAGGTCTTCCTGTTCCAAGCATTAGTGCATCTATATCTTCGCGTCCGGCGCCATGAAGTATTACATCAACGCCACCACTACATTCTATTAAAGGGTCCTTCATCAGTTCCTCAACAGAAGTTGTGTACATATTTCCTTTGTAATCACAATGTTCGCATCCGTCGCCTTGACACAGGGGACAAGGCCACCTCGTTTGAGGTATTCCTCTAATCAATTTTTTATATCGCCCATATATAAACATGGAACTACTTTGCAATTCGACTTTGTCCTCAGCCAGATTAAGCAGGATTAGGATATCAGGTCGCTCAAAATTGACCTCTTTGTTGGTCGCTTTTTGAATCAACTTCCCTATTTCCCGATTCAATTCTGATTTGAGCGGTTCAGCACTTATTGTGCCAGACGTTGCCCATACTATCTCCTCGTTCTCAGCAAGTAGTCCTGAAACCTTTGTACCGATAAGGAATGTGTCATATTGGTATCTTTTAAGCAACTTCAATGCTCGTTTAACCCAAATATCCAAACTCTTGAACAGATCATTACAAATCCAACACTTTTCGTCCGCCCTCTCAACTTTCAAAATGGATCTAGCATGCTTTGTGCAAGATTCAAGTTTTTGAAGAAGCGATGGATCTCCTTCTTTAAACTTTTGATGACCAAGCATCACTAGAATGGTCTTTAATGCAACCCCCCTCTCTTTGTTGGTCATGCCAGTTGATAGGTTTGCAAACTGTCTTCCCAAACAATTGTCACATATTGGCCCTTCTTCCAGAATCCCAATTAAAGTTTCAAGCAGGTTCATAGTCGGCTACGTAAATCAATAGTTTGGGATATTTTAGGACCAGTTGAGAGTATCGTTATCGGTATTCCTACCTCTTGCTCTACTTTACGAATAAACTCCTTTACTTTACTGCTAAGACCCTCGTACTCTGTCATACCATAACATGATGTATCGAGGTTATCTAAACCTGTCAGCGCAATTTGTGTCGCTCCATTGATCATAGCTGAATATTTTGCCATATGCCCATCCCACATACCTATGCGTCTTGGGCGACCCGTCACGGTGCCGTATTCTGCGATCCCCATATGTTCGGCCTCCTCTGGCTCCATCTCAGTTGGAAAAGGTCCTTCACCAACTCGAGTGGGAAATACCTTAAAGACTATTATCACATCATCTACCCGAGTTGGACCTACTCCGACATCGGCAGCGATCTGGGATGCCGTTGTATCCTTTGACGTTACATAGGGATAAGTACCATAAAATAGCGATATTCCAAATCCTTGTGTTCCTTCTATTATTACATTTTGACCATCATCAATTGCATCGTTGACCTCGAGTGGAACATCCGTAATATAGTCGCCCAATTCTTCGATTTCTTTCACTTGTCGTGCGCACCTCATAACCCTGTCCTTGTTGGCTGGCCCACAACCAGTGCCGGTGCTTCCTATCTCACTTGCTAACCATTTATTTTGTTTATCTTCTAGAATATGTTTTTCCTCAATGAGGGTACATCTATTATCGATGCCTATCCTATCGTGGACTTTGAATTTTTTTATTTCGTACTCCAGTACACGGGGGTCAATCAATACGCCTGCACCTATTAGAAGTCTTGCCCCCTCATAGATAAAGCCAGATGGAACCATCCTAACACCATATTTTTGCTCGCCTTCTTCGACAGTATGTCCAGCATTGGGACCAACACCACCTCTTACTATTATGGATGGCTTGTCTTTTAGAGCAAGATGTGCCACTATCTTCCCTTTTCCTTCGTCACCAAATAATCCGCCAACTATCATACTAGATCCCATTATCAAATCTCCTTTATGTAGCAACAGCATCTTTAAAACTCCCTACTACATCAAGTTTTTCTTCGTTCGAAGGAAAACATTAATAATGAGGACATTAAAATTAACAAGTAACATCAATTAGTAATCGTGGAGGTCAAAGATGTCAGAAACAAATGGGTCAGAAGACAACGTGATATATGTCGGAAATAAACCTATCATGAACTACGTATTGGCAGCAGTTACGCAGTTCAACGGCGGGGCAAGCGAAATCGCCATAAAGGCCAGAGGAAGGGCCATCAGTAGAGCCGTCGATGCCGCTGAAGTGGTAAGAAATCGATTTATGACAGACGTACAAGTAAAAGCTATCGAAATCGGGACTGAGAAGTTAGAGGGAGAAAAAGGCGAAACTATCAACGTTTCCTCTATCGAAATCTTCCTGAATAGGCCCGCTTAGCAGGCTTTTTTTTAGACGAGCCGATACGGACCTGCAATTGATCTCTACTGAGGTCGAGTAAGTTGAGGGTTTAGGATAGATACAGGGTAAATTAAAAAAAGTTAAGTAAACTAAAAAGTCAAGCGGCATATTTTAAACGGGCCGAAAGGGAGTTGAACCCTTGACCGACGGGTCTCTCTCTAAGGAGTCTCTCTAAGGAAAAACTTTTTCTACGAGAGGAAGACTCAAAGCGCCTCCTTCCGATCTCATACCCTAAGGAACTTGAAAGGCAAGGTCGACGGGTTGACTTTTATGTACACCACTATCCTTAATTATCCTTAATTTGCTCCTTTGGTTAAGAGCCCGTTGCTCTACCTGACTAAGCTACCGGCCCTGAAACATACTTATGGTCATATTATTTAAATATTGACCGAAAGAGGAATAAGTACTTCAGATATTTAGCATCATTATCATGCAAACACAGAAAAAAGAGAGAATATCTAATAAAAAAGCGCCGAAATATGCAATTCTAGGTTGTGGTAGCGTCGGCGTTGCAGTTGCTAACGAGCTTAGAGCACAGGGTAAAGAGTTTATCGTCATCGATAGAGACTCTCAACGAGTTGAGTCGCTCAGAGATCAAAAATTTGAAGCAATACAAGGCAATATCAGTGACACAAAGGCATTGAATAGCGTCCATCTAGAAAATTTCGGAGCAGTACTAATACTAAGTTCAAACGTTCAGGCAAATAAAATTGCACTCAAGATTGTCCAAAATATATCACCAATTATCCATACTGTAGTAAGGGCAATAGATCCCGTTACTAAGGAAAAATTGGAGGATGCGGGTGCAGACATGGTTCTCCTCCCATCATCGATCATAGCAACTACTGCTGTGGAGTATCTTGAACGTGTAGAATCTGTTCGACATGGAAGGGAATTGCTCAAACTCATAAAAGGCGTTGGGAAGAAAGGTAAACTAGGTATAGTCATCCATGATAGTCCAGATCCAGACGCAATCGCAAGTGGATTGGCATTGAAATATATGGCAGAGCACATTAGTATAGATGCAGAGGTACTCTACCAAGGAGATATTGGCCACCAAGAGAACCGAGCATTCATAAACCTGCTTAAAATCCAATTGCGAAGAATCAACGAATCCAATTTGAGCGAATTCAACAAAATCGCGCTTGTAGATACAGCCATTCCAGGTGCAAATAACTCTTTGTCAGAGGATGTGGAGGTTGAAATAGTGATAGATCACCATCCAGTCGATCTCGAAAAAGTCGATGCCCATTATTGTGACATACGCCCGAACATGGGTGCAACAGCCACTATCATGACTGGGTATCTCCAAGAGTTGGGCATTTCGATCAGTAAAGAACTTGCAACTGCGCTGCTTTACGGTATCAGAACCGATACACACGAGTTCAAGATGGAGACCAGTCCCGCAGATTTGACGGCAGCAGCTTTTTTGTATCCCCTGGTAGATCACGATCTGCTTGGAAAGGTTCAGATGCCATCGATGTCCACTGAGACGCTAGATATTCTGGGCGAGGCTATCCAGAGCAGACGCACCAAAGGAAGCTATTTGATTTCGAATGTGGGGCTGATACAAGATCGAGATGCGCTTCCTCAGGCTGCAGATTACCTGCTAAACCTTGAGGGAATTACGACTGTTATCGTGTTTGGACTTGGTGGTGAGCATATCTATGTTTCAGGAAGGAGCAAAGATATCAGGCTGAACATCGGGAATGCGATGAAAGAGGCTTTTGGGGATATTGGCTCTGCAGGCGGGCATTCCACGGCTGCTGCTGCACAGATCCCTCTGGGAGTGTTTAGTGGAGTTAAGGATAAACAAACGATAATGCGTTTATCTGAAGAGGCGGTAATGAAAAGATTCTTGGCAGCAGTTGGTGAGAAAGAAGATAAATAATTACATATCAGTTAACAACTCATCAATGAGCTTTTTCCCCTCTTTTGTGCTAAAGAGCGGTATTTCCCAATCTTGAATGACTTTCCTCCTCCTCGCGATTACTCTAAGACTTTTTTTAGGATTATATCCTGGCTTTTTGTATACTTCTTTGCATATGAGGATCCCTCGCCTCTGCCATGTGGGGGTATCAGCCAAGTTTATACCTCTATCAAACAACATATCGTGTATCTCCTGCGAATTCATACCTTTTATATTAAGTGCAGCAGACCTCCTAGATAATCCCTCCTCTAACAATGCATAATATCCATATGAGTGGATATGGTTCCTCCATGCTTCAGCTTGGCGTAATTCTAAATATTTGTGAATGTCATGCTCGGAAAGAGGAATAACTTTTGAATCAAAAGAAATTGTTGTTTTTAGCTCTAAAGATAATGCGCTTGCTAAGAAAGATGGGATGACGGAATCCAATTTTTCAATTCTTCCTTGGAAAGGAATTTTTAGGAAGAATAGGTTAATCTCATCTGAAAATATATATGCAAACCTTGGATTCAACCCACTTGCTCTTATGAGGAGTTCGGTTGAATCTGCCATTGCAGTTATAAACTTTTTGTCGTATGGTTTTTTGAAATTTTCAAGCAACTTTTTGAAATTTCTTCCATCTACGCGGATGGCAATTGGAGGCACAGCTATAATATTCGAATAAATTTCTCGCTCTTTCATTTTTTAGGGTGTTAATCTTATTTTGCTTCTTGCCTAACGCGGCCAGTTGTTTGCTTTATCACCACTACATCCCCAACCGAGAGTACCCATCTATATGGAATGATGATGCCTCTGCTCTCAACATCAAATAAATCTGGATTAACACCTGAAACAGCTAATCCGGTTACCCTTCTGTCATCTGAATCAAGCACTACGTCGTTGATTTTTCCAACGTGTTTCCCCTGATCCGTGTAAACGTCCAGGCCAAATAGTGACGTTATTTCTGCTCTCATATCTATCCCCACCTATCATGTGAACTATGAAGATATATAGTTTATTAGACTATCACCTATATATTTTATTAAACTATTACCTATGGGGAAAATGAAAACATCAATACAATTGGGGAAGATTATCGGAATACCTATAAGGTTGCATATCAGCTTCCTTTTGATATTGCCTCTTTTTGCATATGTATTTGCTACTACAAATATGCCCTCTGGAGAATGGATGCAATCCCATACATTTGGGCTTATAAACACTCCCATTGGCTTTGGTAGCATAGGGGATTCGCTAATAAGGTATGTTTCCGGCACGATTATAACACTCATATTATTCTCTTGCGTCCTGCTACATGAACTGGGACATTCGTATGTTGCAAAGAAGTATGGAATAGGGATAAAAAGCATAACCTTGATAATATTCGGGGGAATATCTTCCATGGAGGAGATACCCTCTGATCCTAAGATAGAATCAAAGGTGGCTGTGGCAGGTCCAAGTGTTAGCTTTGCAATTGGGCTGAGTTTTTATTTTATATATAGTATGCTCGAATTCTTTGCACTTGATATTATTAGAATTTCTGTGGGAATGCTTGCCTTCTACAACTTTATATTATGTGGATTTAATCTTCTGCCTGCTTTTCCAATGGATGGGGGGCGCCTGCTGCGCTCTTGGTTGGCCAAGAGAATGGCATACGTAGATGCAACGAATAAAGCGGTATCTATTGGAAAAACATTCGCTCTCATCATGGGTATGTTCGGTCTTTTTTATGGCGGCTTTTGGTTTATTTTAATCGCTTTCTTCATCTATATCGGCGCATCAGAGGAGAAAAAAGCTACAGAGGTTACCGTGGCTTTAAGGGGAGTTAAAGTTCGAGACATCATGACCACAGATGTAAAAGCAGTCAAACCAGATATGTCGATCAGCGAGCTTGTTGATCTGATGTTCAAGGAAAAACACATGGGCTATCCTGTCGCAGAGGATAACATAATTGGGATCGTAACATTTAACGATATCCGGCAAATACCACCGGAAAAACGAGATTCTATATATGTGGTGAATATAATGACCCCCAAGGTAATTTCTGTCCATCCAGACGATGATGCGATCATGGCTCTGAAACTGCTATCAAAACATGATATTGGTCGATTGATAGTCATGGAAGATGGTATTATGGTTGGGATCGTGTCTAGGGCTGACTTAGTGAGATCATTGGAACTTTTGGGTCAATTGAGACTATGAAGCCAGACATCATCCTCGTCGGAACTGCGCACATCTCTGATAAAAGCATCGATGAGGTGCGCTCAACCATCGATCAAGAAAAACCAAATGTTGTCGCTGTGGAATTGTGTCCTCGGAGATATAAAGCGCTTAAAGGCGAAATACAAAAGGAGCCATCGATAAAAGATATTTTGCGTGGAGGATACCTTTTACTTGTACAATGGCTTCTTGCATGGACACAAAAGAAGATCGCCTCTGAGAAAGGCGCGGAGCCAGGAGCTGAGATGATATCTGCCATAGAGAAAGCAGAGGAGACTGGCGCACGCGTAGCTCTCATAGATCGAGATATAGGGATAACACTACGACGATTTTGGAGTAGAATGACTTTTTTTGAGAAACTCAGGATGTTTTCTGCGCTAATCAGCTCATCTCTTGGGGCGGGAGAAGAAATTGATATGGAAACGATTACAGAAGAAGATGTAGTTGACCAGCTTGTATCCGAGCTGCGATCTTTCTCGCCTAGTGCTGCAAAGGTTCTAGTAGACGAGAGGGATGCTTACATCGCCGGTAATCTTTTAAATGTGGCTAAAGACGGTAAAGTAGTTGCCGTAATCGGCGCTGGTCATAGAAAAGGTGTAGATAAGTTTCTTAGAAACCCAGAGCTAATCCCGCCCTTAGAGGAACTGGTGCAAATCCCCAAGAAATTTAACGTTATGAAATTCCTTGGGGCATTGGTGATGCTGAGCATCCTAATGACATTTGCGCTTTTGGTAATGTCTGTTCCTTTGGAAAAATTGTTCGTAGCTATGGGATATTGGTTCATAATAAATGGCACACTTAGTGGAGCAGGCGCCTTACTCGCGGGGGCTCATCCTTTGTCCATAGCAACCGCATTTGGAATAGCTTGGCTGACCTCACTAAATCCTTTCTTGGCTGCCGGTTGGTTTGCTGGACTGGTTGAGGCATATGTAAGGAAGCCCACAAGCAAGGATTTCAAGAGGATGATGGATGCTGAAACCCTTGGCGACTTACGGAAAAATCGATTATTTAGGGTTATATTGGTTGCAGCCCTCGCTAACATAGGAAGCGTAATTGGAACCTTTTTAGGCCTATTCGTTGTGTTAAATGTGACGGGAATTGACCCAAGAGCTATTCTAGAACAGGCGCTTTCTGTTTTTATGGGCTTGATTATAACATAGAATAGCAATACGAAAATAATAAAAAAAATCATAAATAGCATAATTAACCGGA
>JBHPDI010000039.1:0-11363 GCA_042577985.1 Halobacteriota archaeon
AGAGCACGTAGAAAGAACAAGACATGTCACGGTCACTGAAGTTAAAGTAAATGTATCAATTCCGGATGCCGCAGAGAGAGCATCAGTCACAGGCGCAGATGGTGTAGGATTGTTACGAATAGAGCACATGATTCTGGGCCTGGGCAAACACCCCCGGGTATATATCAAAGAAGGTAAATCAGAGGAGTATATCAATGAATTGGTCAAGGGAATTCGAATCGTTGCAGATGCGTTTTACCCCAGATCAGTCTGGGTGAGAACACTGGATGCGCCGACAGATGAATTCAAGAGCATGCAAGGCGGCGAGGATGAGCCAATTGAGCACAACCCTATGATGGGTTGGCGAGGCATAAGGCGCGATCTGAGTGATGTGGAGCATTTCAAGCTCGAATTACAGGCATTCAAGAGATTATATGCGTTAGGGTACGATAATGTCGGGATAATGCTCCCACTGGTACAGCATCCGAAAGAGTTGAGCAAAGCAAAGCAGATCATGGTTGAGTCTGGCTTGGACTTAGATAAGATCGAGTTAGGAATCATGGTAGAAACGCCTGCATCTGCATTGATTATCGATCAGTTCATTGAAGAAGGGCTTGACTTCGTTTCATTTGGCACAAATGACCTCACGCAATATACGCTTGCAATTGACAGGAACAACGAGAATGTAGCCTACCTGTATGATGAGACCCATCCTGCTGTCCTAAGGCTAATTGAGCATGTTATCAAGGAGTGCAACAAGGCAGGTGTAAAAACATCTATTTGTGGACAAGCTGGTTCATCCCCTCCTATAGCAAAGAAATTGGTTGAGTTTGGTATCACCAGCATATCTGCCAACATAGACGCTGTAGAATCAGTCAGGGAAGCAGTTCTACGAGCTGAAAAAGGAATGCTTCTCGATGTTGCGAGGAGATCTTAAGTGGATGAACACGGAGTTGTCGAGAAAGAAGTGCTAGAATTTCTACGGCATGTCAAGCAAAAAGAGGCGCCATTTAATCGAGTATTTAGTTCGATGTGTACTAGGCCGCACCCTCTGGCAGTCCGTGTGCATCAGAAGTTCATAGAAACGAACCTGGGAGACACCCATCTTTTTCCTGGTACCAAGGACCTTGAGGATCGAGTAATAGCGATACTTGCCTCTCTCCTCGGTACGCAAAACGCCTTCGGATATATCACTACTGGAGGGACGGAGTCGAATGTCCAAGCCCTTAGAGTAGCAAGAGATCTTAACTCAAAAAAAAATCCAAATGTAATCGTTCCTGCGTCGGCGCATTTTTCCTTTGAGAAGGCAGCTAGAATCCTCGGGCTGGAGATAAAAAAAGCATCGTTAGATAAATTCTACCGAGTTGACATAACATCTGTAGAAAACCTCATCGATGAAAACACCATAGCACTCGTGGGAATAGCGGGCACCACCGAATACGGACAGATTGATCCGATCGAGCAATTGTCGGAGATTGCGTTGTCAGAGGATTTATTTCTACATGTAGATGCTGCATTTGGGGGTCTTGTCATTCCTTTTTTAGAGGGAGACTACAAGTTTGATTTTAAGCTTGATGGAGTGTCATCGATAACCGTGGATCCGCATAAGATGGGAGCCAGCACAATACCTTCTGGTGGCTTGCTATTTCGCTGTAGAGAGCATATGGACCTGTTAGAGATCTCTGCCTATCAGGAGGAAAAACAACACTCACTCACAGGAACTAGGTCCGGCGCTTCCATAGCAGCGACCTATGCAGTTTTAAAGCATCTTGGAAGCAGGGGGTACAAACGCATAGTAGATAGGTGCATGGAGCTGACCAAGATTGCAGAGAAGAAAGCTATAAGCCTTGACATCAATCCCGTAATTGAACCTGTGATCAACATCCTTGCACTCCAAATACAAAATTTGGATGAGGTTGTATCCAAACTGGAGAAGCGAAATTGGTATGTCTCAAAGACGATTAAACCAAAAGCACTTAGATTGATCATGATGCCACATATAACTGAAGAAATTTTAGGGGAATTTCTTGATGACCTAGAAGAGGTAATAAGTTATGTTAGATAGGCTGAAAGAATCGTTGTTAAATGCCCCTGTGATCAAGCGCGGAGATTATTACTATTTCATTCATCCCATAACCGATGGCGTGCCTGAACTAAGGTCCGATTTGATCCGAGAGGTTAGCGCTAATATCCTCAAGATAGCGAACACGGACGTAGATAAGATTGTCACAATAGAGGCCATGGGCATCCATATAGGAACTGCTCTTTCATTGCTCACGGATATTCCATTGGTAATCATCAGAAAAAAGAAATATGACCTACCGGGAGAGATCGTCGTCAATCAATCAACAGGATATTCTAAAGACAAATTATACATGAATGGCATCTTTAAAGGAGATAAAGTGCTGATCGTCGACGATGTCATAAGTACTGGAGGTACGATGCAGGCAACGATCAACGCCATAGAAACAGCAGGTGCTGAGATCAAAGATATAATTGCTGTGATTAGTAGGGGAAAGGGGGAACAGAAAATAAAAGAGAAAGGACACCCTTTCAAGGTGTTGGTTAGATTAGATGTGTCTGAGGGCAATGTTATCCTCTGCTAATAGTATGGGTGAATTTGAGTTGGATATAGATAAAGTCGTATCCATCACAGAGAGAAGAGGTGCCAAAAAGATTGGACTCCAGCTGCCAGCGGGGCTAAGCCGATCTGCGTTAACGATGGCAAAAAAAATTGAGGACCTAACTGGTGCCATCGTTCTCATATCTGGAAATCATTGCTATGGTGCATGTGATATCGATGAGTTTCTTCGAAGAGAAGTTGACATATTGTTTCATTTTGGGCATGCGGAGATAATGCCCATTGATAAGGTGACATTCGTCGAAGTTCGATCCGACGCGGATATCATTTCAGTACTAGAACATGCAATCAAGATAGTTAGAGGGAGCAAGATCGGACTGATCACCACCACACAACACGTTCACAAGTTAGGTGAGGCAAAGGATTATCTCTTGCAACATGGAAAGGATTGCTTGATAGGGAAAGGGGATTCTAGGGTCAAATACGATGGACAGATACTTGGCTGTAACTTTTCCGCTGCCCATGTAGATGCAGACGAATTCATATACATTGGGAGTGGGAACTTCCATCCATTGGGTGTTGCTCTCGCTACCTCCAAGCGTGTAATCATAGCAGATCCTATTTCAGATGAAGTGCGGGAGATAGATTCTGGAAACTATCTTCGTCGGCGGTATGCTATCATCGCGAAAGCGCTACAAGCGAAAACATTCGGAATAATAGTCAGCACAAAGAGTGCACAAACAAGGATGGAACTAGCTATGAAATTGCAAGAAAATGCTTTGAGAAATGGCTCAGAGGCACATCTGATTTCAATGGATGAAATCACTCCAGAGAAACTGTCCCTCTTCAAAGTAGATGCTTTCGTCAACACTGCCTGCCCAAGGATAGCAATAGACGATGCTATGTTGTTCAAGACGCCAATGCTAACGCCCGCAGAGTTTGAGATAGTATTAGGCGAGCGAGACTGGAGCAGGATCAAGTTCGATGAGATATTAGGATGAAGAAAAAACAACTTGAAATTATTTTAGAGGATGTCAAGGGTTTCTCAGCGCCCGATGTGCGCAAGGAACAGTACGATACGCCCGCAACAATAGCGGCTGAACTGCTTCACTTCGCATACATGCAAGGAGACCTTAGTGGTATTGTTTTTGACCTAGGTTGTGGCACGGGCATCCTCGCTATAGGAGCAAAGTTACTTGGAGCAGAAAAGGTTATAGGTATAGATTCTGATTTAGAAGCACTGAAGATCGCTAGAGAAAATGCCAAAAGAATGGGAGTTAATGTCTGCCCCATCTGTTGTGATGTGAAAGATTTTGCTGTACGATGTCATGCAGATTTGATTTCTTCGGTGGTAATGAACCCCCCTTTCGGCGCTCAGAGAAAGGGGTGCGACCGCCCATTCTTGCGAAAGGCGTTGGAGATCGGAGATGTTGTCTACTCGCTTCATAACGTTGGGAGCGAGGATTTCATCAATAAATTTATCCAGCAACAAGGCATTATAACACACAAGATATCAATCGATTTCCCCCTGAAATGGACATTTAGATTTCATAAGAAAGATATAAAAATAGTTAACGTAGAGTTGTATAGATTTGAAAGGAGAAAGAGACATGTCAAAAGTAAATGAAGATTTTGTTATACCCGGCGAATTTCTGGGAACTTCTGAGGAGTTTCTGTCCACGAACGGGACTTATAAAGACAAAGACAGTATATACGCGGCCCATACAGGAGTCGTAAAAATCGATACAAAGGAGAGGAGCATATCAGTAGTGCCCCAGACAAGTATGCCACCTGTTCCCAAAGTAGGAGATATCGTCCTTGGGCGAGTTTCAGATCTTAAGAGCTCGGTCGTCCTAGTGGATATTGCAAGGATAAAAGGTCGAGAGGACAGGGAGATAGCCACCACAAAACAAGGGGCAATCCACATATCAAACATAAAAGACGCATATGTCAAGGAATTAGAATATGAATTTAGTTTCCAGGACATAGTAAGGGCAAAGGTCATTGATGACAAGACATTAAGGCTTAGCACTGATGATAAGAGTTTAGGAGTGATAAAAGCCATTTGTTCCCGATGTAGAGTCACATTGAAGAGTAAAAACAATAAACTAGAATGTCCCAAATGTGGGCGCATTGAAACACGAAAGACCGCTGATGATTATGGATCTGGCAACATATAGGTGAAAAAAATGGAGATCAAGGTATTTAATAAAACCTCCCAGGAAATCAAGTTGGAGATCTGCGGCGAAACCCATACGCTATTAAATGCGCTGAAATTTATCTTATTAGAGGATGAAAGAGTAATAATAGCCACCTATGATAACAAGCATCCAGGTATCAGTAATCCAATTTTATATATCCGAACGGACGGTACAGACCCTGTCATAGCTTTGAATGACGCATCCACGATATTGAGCAAACAATGCACCGAATTCAAGAGAAAATTTAAGAAGAAAGCAGAAGATGCACGTCAAACCAGAAATTAGGATACTGGCCATCGATGATGGACCGCTTGTATCAGATAAAGTAATGTTGATAGGAGCCATTTTTAGGGGTGCAGACTGGCTAGAATGTGTCCTCCGAACTGAAATTACCAGAGATGGCTTTGATGCGACGGAAAGAATTATTGAGTTGGCCAAAAATACCAAGCACTATTCTCAGATACGAGTGGTATTGCTTGATGGGATCACATATGCTGGTTTTAATGTTGTAGATATTCATAAATTGAACGATCAAACTAACCTACCAGTGATCGTTGTGATGCGATCCTCGCCAGATTTTGAGCAGATTAAGATGGCATTACAGAATCTTAAGCATCCAGAGGAAAGGTGGAATATAATTCAGCGTGCAGGAGAGGTTTTTGGAGTCGGGGGAAAGGAAAGCATTTATATACAAATCCGTGGCATCGACTTATCCAGTGCAAGAGACATCCTACATCTGACGTCAATTCATAGTTATATTCCAGAACCTCTGAGGGTTGCCCATTTGATCGCAACCGGTGTCAGGTGATGAGGTGTTGTATGAATCTTGAAAAATTCCAAAATTTGAGCAGGAAAACATTGGGAATGATCAACATCGACCCACTTCAAACAGGAGGTATACTCACTCCAGAGGCAAGAGATGCACTCATACAGTGGGGTGACGGCTACTCTGTTTGTGATTTCTGCCCCGGTACCTTAAACGAAATCAGGACGCCACCAATCCATGATTTTATTTATGGTGCATTACCTGAATTCTTAGACGTAGACCATACACGAGTGACCAATGGCGCTAGAGAAGCAAAGTTCATGGTCATGCACGCGATGACAGACAAAGATGACTCGATAGTGCTCGATGGGAATGCTCATTATACATCTTTTGTCGCTGCAGAGAGAGCTAGGTTAAAAATCAAGACCGTTTCAAATTCCGGCTATCCCTATTATAGGATCGATCCAGAGGGTTATGCCATAATCTTCGAGGAGATTAAAAAAGATACTGGCAAACTGCCAACCTTAGCATTGCTTACATATCCAGACGGAAACTATGGCAACATAGTTGATGCGAAGCGCGTCGCAAGTATTTGTCATGAATACGGTATTCCGTTTTTGCTAAATGGGGCATATGCAGTAGGAAGAATGCCAATTAGTGCGAAAAAAATTGGTGCGGATTTTATCGTAGGCAGCGGCCATAAGTCGATGGCATCATCTGGTCCTGTAGGCGTGCTCGGCGTAAGTGATGAGCATCATGAAAAAATCTTTGAGAAGTCCAAGTTTTTCAAGGTCAAGGAATTGGAATTGCTCGGATGTACTGCTCGCGGGGTTACTATCATGACTCTGATGGCCTCTTTTCCACATGTAGTAGAGCGTTTAAATCGCTGGGATGAGGAAGTTCAAAATGCACAGTGGCTATCTGATCAAATGAAAAATATGGGATTAAAACAACTTGGTGATATATCGCACAAACATGACCTGATGTTCTTTGAAGCACCAAATCTCTATGAAATATCACAAAAAGCAAAGGACGGACGCTATTTCTTATATAAAGAGCTGAAGGACCGTAATATTCACGGAATCAAGCCTGGGCTGACCAAGCTGTTCAAGTTGAGCACGTTTGGTTTATCCCGCAGTGAGCTGAAGGTTGTAACTGACGCATTTGACCATATAATCAAAAAATATGCTTAGGCACGCACTCAATCAAATTAAATTTCGCCAAGGCTACATTTATTATGGTTGGCATAATCTACAAAATTTTGACTAGTTTCTTCTTTCTGGTTCCAAATGTCAACCAATCTAACATCATGATTGGCTAGGGTTAACCACAGTTTTGTAACGTTGTCTATTCAAAAGTAATGTTGTCTATTCAAAACACCGCTTATTTAAAATAGTCCCACCTATTACAAATATCTCAGCAGTGATGAAATGACACCCAAAATAAAAATGCTATTTGGCCGCCAACTGAAGAAGCTGATATCCTCATGTGAGATGTTGTCCATAGTAGTAAAGGAGGATCCAATACCAGATTCCTTGGCTAGCGCCTTGGCCCTTAAACGGATAGCGGAGCATTTCAATACAGACGCAAAGATCTTTTACAGGGGCGAAGTTCAGAACAAGGGGCTCCTTAATATGATGGAGAAAGATCTAAACTTATTGCAAAGCCCTGCTAATCTTGGTGGAGAACTTGCTTTCGTCGACGCAATACCCAGTCAATTAAAATACATAAATCGCCTTCCTTTGATAGTTATATCTCAGTATGTGGGGGATGTCAAGGAAATAAAGGCCACGTTAAAGGACATTAGAGCCGATACAGGAACTACATCCAGTATAATGGCAGAATATCTTGAAATACTTCATGTGGCAGTGGATAAACAGCTAGCAACCCTACTTTTATATGCCATCCGGGAAAGGACAAGACAGCTCAGAACATGCTTGTATAAGTTTGATATCGATGCATATTACCAGATATTTCCAAATACAGATATGGATTTACTTACGAAATTAGAGCATCCTTCTATTCGATCAGAAACTTTTGCAGATTTAGCAAAGGCCATAGATAACAAGGTTATAAAAGAGACTCACCTTGTGACAACTATAGGCTACACAAAGGACATGAGCACTTTATCAAAGGTTTGTGACTATTTATTAGATCTGGAGGGTATTTCAACGGTTCTTGTATTTGCGATTGACAAAGCTAAGATTGGGATATATGCCAAATCAAAGGACATCGAGTTCCATATGAGAAATATGTTGGGTAAAGCTTTTGGTATTTGGGGAACCGTCAACGGGATACCTGAATATGCCTCTATAGAAATTCCACTGGGAGTGTTCGATACTGTTTTATCTGAAAACATAAATGCTGCTAAATACAAAGAATTACTATTTGAGTCTATAAAGAGTGTTGTTTCATCAAGGTATTTCTCAGTTATGGAAACGGGCAGATAATTACTCTCAAACCACTCTCTTAACAGTAATTCTTAATTTATAGGACGAGATATTTATTAATCACTTGGATAACCCAAATAACTTCAGACTTCTCAAAATAGTTAAGAATGAGTTCTTATTTTTCACATTATCCAAAAAAAAATCATTGAAATTTCTTAAAAAAACCATAGATGAAACATCTAAAGATTTACCAGAATTTCTCAACCAAAAGTTCATTAGGGAAAAGAGTATTATTAAACCAAAAAAGGTGTAGGTGAAGGACGTGTTCACGAAGAAACTAGAAGCCCCCATGGGAATTACTTTTGATGATGTTTTGCTCCTCCCAAATGAGTCACGAGTCGAACCAGACAAAGCAGATGTTACCTCAAGAGTGTCTAGAAACGTCTTGCTTAATTTGCCCCTTGTAAGCGCTGCGATGGACACCGTGACAGAAACAAACATGGCAATCGCCATGGCACGCGAAGGAGGTATGGGCGTAATTCATCGAAATATGAGCAAAGAAAAACAGGTAAATGAGGTACATGAAGTAAAGATAGCCGACGAGCTTCTGGTAAGAGAAGTTTTGACGGCCGCACCAGACTATTCGATCAAAGCGGTCTGGAATTTGATGACAGAAGAGGAGGTTGGTGCTGTCCCCATAGTCGACAAAAAATTGGTTGGGATCGTCAGTAGAAGAGACATTCTTCCCATTGTAGAGTCTGATCCCACAAAAGAAGTTAGAGATGTGATGATAAAAGAAGTGATCACAGCACAAGAGGGTATCTCGTTGGAGGAGGCACTCGACAAAATGTATGAACACAAGGTAGAGCGGCTTCCTGTCGTGGACGAAAAAGGTCATATTGAGGGTATGATCACCATGCAGAACATTCTTCAGCTAAGGCAATACCCCATGGCAAGCAGGGATGAAAATGATCACCTCCTGGTGGCGGCAGCAGTAGGTCCTTTCGACATCGAGAGGGCGATTGCACTTGATAAAGCTGGCGCAAATGTGCTGATGATGGACTGCGCGCATGCGCACAACATGAACGTCGTCGACGCTGCCAGAATGATTAAAAAGAACGTTAATGCAGATGTGGTAGTGGGTAACATTGCAACGGCAGATGCTGCCAAAGAATTGGTTGACTTCGTGGATGGAATCAAGGTAGGTGTAGGCCCTGGATCCATTTGCATAACAAGATTGGTAGCCGGGGTCGGTGTTCCGCAACTGACCGCCATAGCAAATGTGGTGGATGTGGCGTCTAAGCACGACATACCTGTGATCGCCGATGGAGGTATCAGGTATTCCGGCGATGTGGCTAAAGCCATCGCAATAGGCGCTGATGTTCTCATGTTAGGTAATCTGTTGGCAGGAACCGATGAAGCTCCCGGACGAATGGTAACCATCAAAGGAAGACGTTATAAGCAGTATAGGGGCATGGGCTCACTAGGTGCCATGTCCAGCGGAGAGAGTACAGACCGATATCTCAGCAAGACAAAGTTCGTGCCGGAGGGTGTTGAGGGTGCAATTCCATATTCCGGAACCGTCGGAGAGATGATTTATCAACTGGTAGGAGGGCTTCGATCTGCCATGGGCTATATTGGTGCAGAGAGCATAGAGGAGATGCACAAAAAGTCGAGATTTATTAGAATCACGCCATCCGGGTACTATGAGGGGCATCCGCACGACGTCTTGATTACAGATGAAACGCCGAATTATCAGCTGGACCGTTAGGAGTTGTAGTTAACAGGGTATTGGGATAGGAAGTTGTACAGGGTGATTAAGGGTAAAACCCCAGCCGAAGCTTGTGGAAGAGAGGTTGTTGGAGATAACAAGTGGATTACGTTGATTCAGAATGCAGAACAACATCAGAAAAATGGTGCTCAATAATTAGGTGCTCATTAATTAATCTGTGTGATATTTTGAGAGACACCATTTACAACCATTATAACCTTCATTCCTTACCAGTGATTCAACCGTAACTTCAGTATATACAAGCTTCTTATGTTTTTCTTTAATCTCATCTAGTTGGCACTGCCCTCTTGTTTTTAGTTTGATATCGGCTTTAAGGTCGTGGATTTCTTTAGTATTCATATTTGCCAAATATCTGGCACCCATAATATCGCCTCCGTAAAATCAACTAATGGTCTATTATATTTAAACGGTTTGAATCCTACGGCTTTGCTCCTAAAGTATCCATTCTGCTAAATACTATAAGTTTTATAGAGTTAAAAGAAGAGACTTATAACGATGCTGTAGGTCGATTGATTGGTTGTTATGATGAGTGTCAATCGTCTGATGGATCAACCTGATTCTAACTATCAAATTAAAATAGAGTTTCATTTCTATTCTTTGATTGGTACGATCTGTAAACGTTGATCCGTATAACCATACTTTCTCAAAATTTCTGGCTCCGTTACTCTCTCACTCCATCCGCATTCGTCTACATTTTCACAGACCCACCACAGTATACCATAGGCGTCTTGGAGGAACATCATGGCACCACACCATGGACACGGTTTAAGTTCTGTCCCCACATCAAAAAAATTTTTAGTTCTCTGCGTTGATTTGGATGTGGGCTCTGATGCCGACGGTTTCGGTGTAGATGTATGTGCAGGTGTGGGAGTTGGTGTGGGCTCTGGAGTTGATACACATCCTGAAAATCCCATAGCGACCATAGCACCTACAAATGCGATAGACTTGAGGAACTCGCGCCTTCTCATATTCATAGTTCCTATATTATATTGTCCAACATATCATATAAAGTTTTCAAGACTCTGTTGTCTCCAGCGTTTTTCTTCCTGTTATCCTTACCTTTATCCGGGTATTCTCATCCCACACGAAGCTTGCGGGATAGATATTGTTGGAGATAACAAGTGGATAACACTAATACAAAATGCCAGCCATAAAGTCTAAAACATTTTAGAGAAAAAAAATTATAGTTGGTTAGTTCATTGTATATTGGCGAAAGTTTATGTCGATATATAGCACCCTAAGCTTGATACATACTTTATATTTTATAGGCATGATTGGTGGTTATGATTTAATAATTAACTCACAAGCAGGTAGAGCAATCAATCCTTTAAATAAAAAATTTATGAAAGACTGGAAAGGCTTTGCTGGTATTATTTTACTTTCTATAATGTTGTTCTATATTGGAGGCGAGTTAATACAAAGGTTGGAAACGTTGTTCATTGAACAGACACCTCTTAATTTTCTTTTGACGAATTCTATTTTGTTTGTTGTAGAGTATGCACATTTTAAAGTAAGGATACTAAAACGGAAAATCTGGTGAATAGGCGTCATTAATGCCATCCCACTACGGTTAACACCCATCGTCATCCCCCGCAGAGTTAACAGAGTCTTGAAAACTTTATATGATATGTTGGACAATATAATATAGGAACTA
>JBHPDI010000040.1:0-11268 GCA_042577985.1 Halobacteriota archaeon
TTCTTGATCAGGTGAAATTTAGTATGCTTTCAGTAGATCGTCGATTGTTAGGTAGTATGTTCTAAATTTTATAAGATAATTTAATTGGGACTTTGATATATCTACATCTCGAGTTATTGCCTCAGAAACATTTGAAAAAATACAGTTTTTAGTTTCAACCCATTTAATAAATGAGTGGATTCTGTCCGCTAATTTCCATTGAATTTTAGAATTAGACATATTTTTACGGCTGCTTTGTATTTCATTTAATAATTTCCTAGAGTCTTCAACAAAATTTAGGTATTCATTTTGGATTTGGATAAGTGTGTTACTTAATGGTGTATATTTAACTGCTTCCGTAAAAGAGGTAATTGCCCTAAAACGCCGCAAACCATCAGGATCCGTTATTTTCAAGATTTCTATAGGGACTTTCATATTACCTACTAATCATTATATTGCGCTTGTACCATTCAGAAAGTATTTTTGACATCGTATCCTTTTGATCTTCTTCAACGACCAACTCTTTTATCATCGTATTAAGAACTGTACGTAGTGTGTGATACACTAGTACAGAGTATGCCTTCATGTTTATACTTAGTCCTTCTGCTATCTTATAAGCGGGATGTCCGATATTCACTGTGATTGCTTGTCTCCCGGGGTCTATCCACCCCTCTAGTAGATTCTCAGGTAGATTATCATAACCAATTTTAACTCCGCCTCTAACTCTTCTGCGAACTCTTTCGATTGGTGTTGATCCATTTTCATCTTCTATTATCCCTGTTCCTTCCTCTCCGCCTATCGTTTCTACACCTTCTCCACTACCTAAACCGCCTACTGTGCCTGTTGTTGCCTGCCCACCCTCAACTTCAGTACCTTTATTCTCACCTTCTTCGCTTTTCACTCCTATTGTTCTTCGCATTATACTTTGAAACACACTATTAGCCAAATCAACGAAATCTGGGGTTTTCAGTATCTCATTTATGCTTTTTTCTAATTCTTGCGACAAATCGCCTAAATCAGTAGAAACCGGGGGTAGCCTCGGCTTTGCATCAATTTCATCTAACCAGTCAGAAATAAATCTACCAATCTTGCCATGAAATTTTTTCCAAAGCCATGATATCTGGTTAAAGCCAGACTTAGATGTTATTAAGATGTCTATTAGATAATCTGCTAAAATTAGACCATAAAAAGTTTCACTCATTAATGGATACTGCTTAAACCAATGTTGCATAACTGTTTTACCATGGACAACTATAAATGGTCCTTGAAATTCATCAGGAAGCTTAGATTTAGATTTTACAAGAAATCCTTGAATAAGATGCCCTCCGTACCTAAAATTAAAATTTTTTCTTTCTTCTATTTGATCCTCTTCTATTTGCCAGGGTTTTAATTCTTCTCCGTTTACTTTAACACTTCTATCAAGATAATAGCCCAATAATACAGCGTTATAGTGTTGTTGTAAAGTTTCCTTTATGAATTGACTATTGAGTTTACGTATATCCTCATCATTTTCTAGCTCAACTTCTACGTATGTGCCAGTTTTAGAAATTACTTTACCTTGTGTTGTAATAGGTTTCCATTCTAATGATGCATCATAAAAAGCCCAGTGTGTCGTGGCATTAAAGTTTCTAGTTCTTGTTTCAGTAATAGTATATTTTGCTCTATCTAAAAAAACCTTCGCACCCACTCCTGCGAAGCCTATTCCTTCGCCTCGCCGTTTTGTAAGAGATGCAATATTATGATATTCCTTGAAATCATTCAAACTCATGCCTTTGCCGTTATCTAATATTTTATATTTATTACCCTCAGTAAAGATTTGTATATTAGTAGATTTCGCATCTAGTGCATTAGCAAAAGTTTCAACTATTAGCGCAGTAAGAGGGTCATATGGGAATTGATCCCTAAAATCCACTATCAATTTTTTCCAATCACTCACAGTAGACGGTCGCCTTAACCCAATATCCCATTCTTCAGGCATTTATTTCACCTTTTTAATTTTATATTTTTTTATATTATATGGTAAAAGGGTTTTTAACTTTTCCCTGTTCCTGCCTAGATATCTATATCAAAAATTTCCCATAAAAGATTTCTTGTTTTATCTTACCACAGCCGTCTCCTCAGTCGCCAGAATTTTATCTTCAAAACTACTGAAAGCATACTAAATTTCACCTGATCAAGAATGGGATTAGGATTTAATTAATGTCAAAACAGAGATCAATCTTCTGAAGATTTTTTTTTCAGCAATTTTCTGATCTTAACCAACTCATCGAGAATTTTCGTTTGATAGCTTCAACAAGAGGTAATTTTAACAAGACTACCCACTACATAGAAATAATGCCTCTCACCCCACCGCATTTTTCAACAGAACCAGTTAGAAAAATATTTATGTTCTTTCGGATAGAGGATTTTTACAAAGCCAAAAATTTGTAAGTGATGAATACCAGTGATAAAAATAGTATGAATGTTTAAAAAAAAAGTAAGTCCATTCGAAAGGTAAATCAGATGAAAAACAAAATCGCAAGGCTTTGGATTTTTTTTATATTCTTGGCAGTTGTGGGTAGTTTACTTAACGGTAGTTTGACCTCGGAGATTACAAACTCGGGATATGTCAGTGGCCAGCCAGCTGATTCTCCCTGGCCCATGTTTCACGGTAACTCGCGCCATACCGGTTTGAGTCCATATGATACCAGCCATGTGAATGGAACGGAAAAATGGAGCTTTGAAACGGGAGATGGTATTGAGTCTTCCCCAGCGATTGGAGCTGATGGCACAATCTACTTCGGTTCACACGATGGTAATTTATACGCAGTCAATCCTAATGGCACTGAAAAATGGTTCTTTGACGCCGGACCTCCCAGTTATGATGAAACATGGAATGTCTCGAAATCAATAATGGCTTCCCCTGCCATAGATTCTGACGGAACTATCTATATCTATTCCTCAGCAAATTACTTATTCGCCATCAATCCCGATGGCACAGAGAAATGGCGTTTCTATGTCAAGTGGAATAATGACTTCTGGTCTTCCCCTACCATAGGACCTGATGGAACCATTTACATTGGGTCGGCAAGGTCTCATGATGATCTGGACTTTGATGGTGGTTTACACGCAATTA
Organism: Halobacteriota archaeon; assembly: GCA_042577985.1. Classification (GTDB taxonomy): domain Archaea; phylum Halobacteriota; class UBA148; order UBA148; family UBA148; genus UBA148. The sequence continues at coordinate 3,095 of JBHPDI010000040.1, forward strand.
ATCCCGATGGAACTGAAAAATGGCTATTCCCAAATGATTCCGGTGTAACTTCTTCGGCAGCAATAGGAGCAGACGGAACAATCTACTTTGGTGGAAATGTGTTGAATCCTCATGATGAGGGTAACATAGGTAAATTATATGCACTTAATCCTGACGGAACAGAGCAATGGGAGTTCACGACTGAAAACTGGATGGAATCCTCGCCTGCCATAGGTCCTGACGGGACGATTTATATCGGCTCCGGGAGGGAGAGTATAGTATATACCATCAATCCGAATGGGACAGAGAGGTGGCGTTTTCAAGTTGAAGTTGGTGTAAGTGCAGTTCCGGCAATAGGGGCAGATGGCACAGTCTACATTGGTGCTTGGGACTGTAACTTCTACGCGCTTAATCCAGATGGTACAGAAAAGTGGCGTTTTAGAACCCCGGACGCATTTGAGGGTGTAATCTCTTCTGCAGCAATTGGTGCTGACGGAACAATCTATGTTGGTTCCAATAGTGGTAATTTCTATGCCTTTTATCCCAATGGAACAGTTAAATGGAGCTTCGAAACTTATGGGTCTGGAATAGCTACTTCTCCTGCAATAGATTTGGATGGAACAATCTACTTTGGCTCATGGGACCGTAAACTATACGCTATCGGCGGACCACCCTCAGAAGAATTTGTTTTTGACACAGGTACCGGTACATCACCGAGCGTCTCAGGAATGCACAACGGCACGATCACGATGTCGTCTAGTGTCAACGTCTCCCATATGTACACATATCCGTGTGCCGGAACCGGCGGACATGCGGAATCCGTTAAAATATGGAATTCGACATGGACAACAACTGCAACCTGGACTGGTTACACCGGAGATTACCACAACATAACATTTGACGAATCTTTCATATTAAGAGCAGGTGAGACATACAACTACACGATCATAACAGGCTCCTATCCACAGATAATACATGCAACCAGTATAGAAGTAACAGGTGGAACAATTACATGCACAGAGTTCACCGATGCAAATTGTTGCATTTATAACAACTGCATTCCTGCCATCAGATTGGAGTGAAACACTCTAAAAACATTGTAAGATTATGAAAACTTATATTATCTTACCACCCGCTCATCGACTTTGTTGGTGGGATTTTTACTTTCGTTATGATGTGCACTAATCTTGAATTTGGATCCCGAATCCAAGAAGTATAGAGTGATCTGGGAGTATGATGATCGTAGTGTTAAGTGAACTGTTGGGTTTGAAGAAACTGAGCCAGCAGTTGCTTAACCATTGACTTAATAAAGTTGAGGTGGTATATACTGAAGAGATAGAAGGTAAAAAAATAGAGATCAAGGTATTTAATAAAACCTCTCAGGAGATGCATTTATGAAAAACAAAAGCGAAAAGTTGTGGGCTTTTTTTATAGTTTTGGCAGTTGTAATCAGTTCAATCGGAAGTACGGCAATAGCAGCAAATGGTCAAGTTAACCCAACGGTTGATGCCCAAGATGAAACATTGACCATAATTTACGTCCCTGATGATTATCCAACGATTCAAGCGGCTGTGAATGCAACGAGTGACGGAGACACCATAATTGTAAGGGACGGGGCCTACACTGAAAACATATTTGTAGACAAGCGATTAACCATAAAATCGGAGAATGGTTATGATCTTACCCTGATTCAGGCTCAAAATATACATGATCATGTATTTAACGTAACTGCAGACTACGTAAGTATAAGTGGGTTCAAGATTCGGGGGGCAAATTATTCTAGTGGAATATATCTTGGAAGTGACGTAGACCACTGTAATATCGCAGACAATAAAGTGTTGGATAACATGTATGGAATCCACCTCTACTCTTCCAGTAGCAATATCATATCAAACAACAACGCCTCGAACAACTGGCAGGGAATCCGGCTCCAATATTCCAGTAGCAATATCATATCAAACAATAGCGCACCGAACAAGTACTATGGAATCCACCTCTACTCTTCCAGTAGCAATATCATATCAAACAACAACGCCTCGAACAACAACGGTGGAATCCGCCTCTCCTCTTCCAGTAGCAATATCATATCCAACAACAACTTTAACACGAACAAATACTATGGAATCTACTTTTACTACTCCAACGGCAATATCATATCAAACAACAACGCCTCGAACAACTGGCAGGGAATCTACTTCTGGTATTCCAACGGCAATACCTTATCAAGCAACACCGCCTCGAACAACGACCATGGAATCTATGTCTCCATGTCCCACAGCAACATAATATCAAACAACAACTTCAACTTGAACAACGACCATGGAATCTTCCTCACCGGTTCCCGCATCAACACCATATCAATCAACACCATCTCGAACAACAACTGGGGAATCTACCTCGAATATTCCAGCAACAACAATACCATATCAGGCAATGCCTTCTCAAACAACAACATCGATGACGTTTACATCTCACCTGCCAGCATGGGTAACGTATTTATGCCAATCATGAAGAATTTTCCATTCCCAATGTGAGATAAGCACCTTGCTTATCTTTTTATTTTTTATGATCTTATACCTTTGTTAGAGTATGTATTCTGTTGGCACGAGCATTAAAAATTATAATGACCTATTTATGAAATCCTAAATAAAATAGCCTTTTTACCACCATTTCAGCCAGTATTGTAGAATTTTTTTCAGTCGCTAGTTTCAACAAGACTACTAAATCTATGGAACAATCATGAAAAATTCTCAAATCTAAATTCACATTTCTATAGAATAGAAAGAACAAAGTTCCAAAAGATTTAATCGGAATTGAAATAGAATACCATACAGAGTGAGCGTGCAGCGTGGTCGAGTACCGCAACGAAGTGAGGAACGGGGAATTTTAATTGAAGGCAAGATTCATTAATGGGAAGTCTTATAATTATTGATTGAGGTGATTTATATGCCAATTGTAAACATTGAAACATGGCCTTTGGATAAGGAAAGTAAACCCACCATAATAAAGAAAATAACAGAAGTTTTCACAGAAATGGGGATTCCTGCACAAGCAGTGACTGTTGTAATTCATGAAACAGAATTAGATAATTGGGGTAGTGCTGGTGAACAACACTCTGTGAAATTTAAAGACTTAAAAAAGTAATTTACCTTCAATTAAATTGCGTATAACTAATTATATGTGAACCCCTTTCATAAAAAACCCTCTTATTATTGTTCTACTATCCAATCATCTCCTAGGTCGAAAAAAAATGACTTTTGAAAACACGTTAATTGTAAAAAAAAATAACATCTAATATTTGGAAATAAAGAATTATGCACATGATTTTTCTATTTGTAAATAAATAGTTAAATCAGAAAGATGCAAAAACACTATAATTCTTTATTGGAAACCCCTTTCTGGGGAATATTCATTTCTTTTTTAGTAGTGACGAGTGTAGCGATAATTATCAATTTGTCATATCCGGTATATAATATCGAACTCATGTTCTGGGCACCAATAATCGAGGAGTCCTTCAAGTTATTTCTCATAGTTTTTTTAACAGGCATTTTCAGATCAAGAGGGGTTCTTGACAGATCGTGGAAATGTGAATTCCTGATATTGATGCTTCTCACTGTTCTTGTCGGCATCTTTTTTTCAATCTTTGAGCACTTGGGTTCCTATTTTCAGGAGCCCCTACTCCACAGTGCGCTTCGCTTCGCTGCCCACCCCACATTCACATTTTTGGGTATCACGGTTGCTCTACTGTTCTGGAAAAATATCGGTAAACCCGCAGATGGTTTTTGGTTGGGGGCAGGATCAGCCGCTTTTTTACACAGCTCCTTTAATTCCACAGCAGTTTTCGGCTTCACAACTACCTATCAGATTTTACTTCTACTGTCTGCTTGGATTTTTATAATCCTTCCGGCCATATATTCTATGAGACTTTGGAAATACGGACCGGATGGTTGTAAACAGGCGTCTAATTTTCAATACAATGTCAATGGATAGCTTTTAAATTATGCTATGCTGAAACCATGATGGGCCCCCCAATAAAAACATTTATCAGCTCACTCACCGAGGGTAGAGATTGCAGGAGAGTTTATGAAACGGCAGAGGATAACATAATTCTAATAGGAAGTAAACCGGCAATGAATTACGTTCTCGCCGTAATAACGCAATTCAACAGCGGCTCAAAAAAAGTAGTACCCAAAGCTAGAGGTGGATCGATTTCTCGTGCAGTAGATTTAGCGGAAATAGTTAAAAACAAATTCCTTCCTAATCTTGAGGTAAAGAGATATCAAGATTTCAACCGATATTCGGGGCAAAGAATGATAGCAAAATAAACATCTCCGCGATAGAAATACACCTTGATTAAGTTGGAGAGGGAATAGAATGGGAAAGCGCATAATCTGTTTTGACCTAGAAGGACCTTTGTCGCCTCAAGACAATGCATATGAGGTCCTGTCCCTGGCTGAAAACGGAGAGAAAATATTTGAGGTCATCAGCAAGTACGACGATATAATAGCACTTGAGAAAAGGGAGGGCTATGAGCCTGGCGATACACTTGCATTAATAGTACCATTTTTGTTGCTCAATGAGATCTCAGAGAAAGATATAGAGAGTTTATCGAAAAGGGCAAAGATAGTTGACGGTGCTAAAGAGTTGATTTCGAAACTTCATTCTGAGGGTTGGAATGTATACATCATCTCAACAAGCTACGAACAGCACGCCCACAACATAGGTTCACAGCTAAACGTTCCAAAGGAAAACATCACATGCACAAAACTTCCACTGGAGGAGCTGAAGGCAAATGTAGGAAATGTTGAGATGGAGATGATAAAGAACGCTGAGAGAGAGATCATTCAACTTTACCCACATATGGATGATGATGAGAAGATAGTTAGTCTCTTAGATAGATTCTTTTTTGATGAGCTTCCGAAGACCAGCTATGGAAAGATCCTAGAAAAAGTGAAAGTGGTTGGAGGGAAGAGAAAAGTTCAAGCCATAGATAGAATAGTCAAAGAGAACGAAGCAAAGCTAAGTGATATAGTAGCAGTAGGAGACAGCATTACTGATTACAAGATGTTAAAAGAAGTAAGAGATAACGGCGGATTGGCAGTTGTATTCAATGGAAATGAATACGCAATTCCATATGCAAACATAGGTCTGGCATCCTCGGATATACGTTTTTTACACCTATTGTTGAGAGATTATAATTTTGATCATAAAAGAGGTCATCTTATCGAGACAGTCAAATCTTGGGAGATTGAACGGGACAGATTTGAGAGGGATCCAAAGAACATTCCAGATAGCCTAATCTCCCAAGAGATCAAAGATTTTCTGATAGAGTCGGGGAAAATCCTTCCATATTTCCATTACTTAGGGGATAAACCGAAGTTAGAGGGGGTAATCAATATACACAAGAGATTTAGAAATCTTGTTAGGGGGGAGGCGGCAAAACTAGGATGAAAAAAATAGATGTTATAGGTCTTGGGGCATTGAATTATGATAAACTATATATGGTCACGAAAGTAGCAAAAGCAGGAGAAGAAGTTGGAATAAAAGATGTGAGAGAGTGCCCAGGTGGTTCTGCGGCAAATACAATCTTTGGATTGGCAAGAGTTGGAGCCAAAACAGGGTTTATAGGGGCGGTAGGCAAAGACGAAGAGGGGGACATTATTTTAAGGGAACTCTCAAGGGAGGGGGTTGATACAAACAGAATAAAGGTAATGGGGGAGCACAGCGGCGTAGCTATAGGAATTGTGGATGATGAGGGGGAAAGATCACTTTATATTCACCCCGGCATCAATGATGAATTTGTTTTGAATGATGTTGATGTTGATTATATAGGAAATGCAAAATTTCTACACATGAGTTCTTTCGTAGATAGAAAGCAACTGGAAATGCAAACAAAATTAATCGAACGCATCAAAACGAGGATAAGCTTCAATCCTGGAATGTTATGCTCCAAATTTCACCTGGAAGATTTACAGCCAATTATCGAAAAAAGCGATGTGATTTTTTTAAACAAAGAGGAGATAGAGGAGCTTACAAATTCTAATTATGAGCGTGGATCAAAGCTATTGATAGAGCTTGGCACAAAGAAAGTTGCAACAACCCTGGGCGAGAAGGGCTGTTATGTAACAGACGACAAGAGTATACATTTGATCAACTCCTGCAAAACAAATGTTGTCGACACTACGGGGGCGGGTGATGCGTTCGCAGCTGGGTTTTTATACGGCTTGTTACGGGGAAAGAGCACCCATAATTGCGGAAGCATGGGGAATTTTTTCGCAGCCGGATGCATCAGAGAATATGGTGCAAGAAAAGGGTTACCCTATAAGAGAGAGTTAGAGGCATTTCAAAAAGTATATCTAAACCAGTAGTACTCTAATTTTCTCATGACAATCATCTCAATCCGCATAGAAGATTCGCCTTTTACTTTCGATGGTGACTATGTAATATAATGTAACCATATAATCTGTACAATGCTAAGAAAAATACTTCAACAGATCGTCCCGCTTAATATCATGCAATCTGCTCTTTATCAGTTCCCTTAGTTCGCCTATTTGTCCCTTCTTCGCACATATCAGAACAATTTGGTCTCGCCACTGTCTCCAGGGAGGATAGATGCCCAATCGCTGAACGAACTCATCTAGTTCAGATTCTAAGTCCGCCAACTTATCAATTTTATTAACTGCAACAACTACATCGAGGTCGAGATCATGTAAAAAATTGAAAAATTCTACATCTACGGGCATTTCGCCCCTCATATTCCATCGATCCGCTAAATCGATGAAAGACCCCGCATCGATTACTTGTACGGCAAGCAAAATCCGATCCGAATTATCCTCCAAGTAGTGAACGATGAAGCTTTTGATTTGTTCACATTTCTGCTTTTTGAGTCCGTGCATGAACCCAAAACCAGGCAGGTCAGTGATGAGTAAATCATCAAAATAGAAATGATTAGGCTTTAGCGTTACTCCTGGCTTCCTCCCAACCCGAACTTTCTTACCGATCAATTGGCGTAGAAGAGTGGATTTACCAACATTTGAACGTCCGAGGAATATGATTTCTCTCACTGTTCTGTTATTAAGGCCAGATACCATAATATGCGTTCAATATGATTATGATGGCACCTATAAGGAGACTGATGATGACCAGCGATTTTGGATTGATTGCAACTGCAGTTTTTTCCACATCATAATATCTCATCAAACCCGCAGAGGACATTAAACCGCTTTTTGATTCCTTTTTCTTGGCCATTATATTTACCTCTCAACAACATCCACCTTAATAAGATCCACCGTTTTCAGACCCACTTCTGTCAACTTTAGATTGTCATCAACTCTCTTGATGAACTGTTTCTGGATTAACCTATTTATTGCCTCTTTCACTATATGACGAGATGATGCGAGTCCTACCCCCATCATACACCTTATTATCTCTTCATCGGAATGGCATTCAGATACAAGTCGTAGAACACCGGCTTCTGTCTTTCCCAACATAAATCCGTTCTTCATGGTAACTCTATGCCTCCTTTAATTAAAGACTATCTTTTTAGTACTTATATTTTGGGTATAAAATCAATACATTTATCTACTATGGAAGCATAGTATTAAAGTAGATAAAGACAGAAAACAAATAAAGTATATGTAGAAATTACATATCAGAAGGGGTGGGAAGGTACTCTATTGATATATCGTCCTCCATTGATATATCTTATAACATACGCACACTCAACCCCTTCTTCAGATGACACATATGTTATATGCATCGTCTCATCCTATCACAATAAATAGGAAAGGGCGTTGCGCCGCGCGTCCATAAAAACCCAGAGTGGGTGTCACCTCCCTATCCCCTTCAGACTCTCGTCTGTATTTTCCTCTGGGTTGTGAAAAGCGCGCGGCCTAAATTAAACTTTTTTATATTTTTATACGACCCCTGGGTTGTAGTTATTATATTATTTTTCTTGATTTTATGCAAAGCCTGTGAAGTGAAAAAGTTTTAATCTGCGATGCACTATTATTTACTTCATACCATGAGTAATGAAAATATAATCTCCGGCAGCATCATATATGGCGATGATTTTGATGTGATGGAGGGATATGTGGTCATCAAAGAGGGGGTGATTAGTGAGGTCGCCGCAGGAGAGGTGGATTCGGTTTTACAAGGAATTGTCGCTCCAGCATTTATAAACGCACATACACATA
>JBHPDI010000041.1:0-9849 GCA_042577985.1 Halobacteriota archaeon
AGCCTTTGACTGTGAACTTTACTGATGCCTCAACATCATACGATGGCATCATATCATGGTTCTGGGAATTCGGAGATGGTACAAATAGCACGGAACAGAGTCCAACTCACGATTATGCTCAAGAAGGCGTTTACACCGTTTCATTGACTGTCACAGAGGCAGATACAGACAGCGATGTAGAGACAAAGCTTGGTTATATCACTGTATTAAATACAGATCCAATTGCTGAATTCTCAGCCATACCACAGATCGGATTTAAACCATTGACGGTAAACTTCACCGACTTGTCAAGCTCTTATGATGGCATCATATCCTGGTTCTGGGAATTTGGAGATGGTACAAATAGCACGGAACAGAACCCAACTCATATCTATCTCCAGGACGGCGTTTATAACGTATCTTTAACGGTCACAGAGGCCGATAGTGACAGCGATACCGAGACCAAGATCGGTTACATCATTGTTGGAACTGAAGCCGACCTAGTGGGGAAGAGTGCTTGGCCAGAACACCACCACTTCGTCCTATCCAAAGACGGAAACCCTGCGGCTGATGACAAACACGGTACACCAGGAAAACAGACCATTTACGCCAAAGTCGGGAACACTGGAACCCTAAACCTCTCAACTGGAACATACAAAGTCGTCTGGGACATAGTTAATCAGGACGACATTCCTGTTGGTTCCTATGAAACCGTGGGAACCCTGGAACTCGCACCCGGAGATCAAACAACCCTAACCTACGACCTGAACGTATCAACCTTCGACGGCAAATACTCCGTCACAGCCAGATGCTGGTACCACGGTCTGGCAGGAGACAAGATAAAGTCGTTCGGCTTCGCTGTCGTACCGTAAAACAAAAAGGCTAGGAACGAACAGACCTATCCTACTCTTTTTCTTTCTACATACGGAGAGAGATAAACAGATTTATACATCGTATTTCATTTTACACTCAGGATTTGTTTATATGAACTATGCTCAACGTACTGTAGACTTTTCGACGACTTGAAAACTCTTCGCTCATTGCTTCTCATCACTTCCTAAAGGTTATAAAACCAGATAATATTTGATTCGCTTCTCTCAATCTAACATCCTTCGTCAACTTCATATATCTGCCAAAACGTTATAGGCAATATTCAATTGTTTAAAAAAAAGAAGGATTAGGTATGTCCAGTTCAATCATCAGTTACACATTAAGTAATGGACTCAAGGTCTTAATCAAGGAAATTCCTAATCGTGATCTTGTTCTCATATTGCCGTGGATGAATGTGGGTTCTGTCAATGAGACGGATGATCTGGCAGGTATCTCACATTTTATTGAACACTTGCTTTTCAAGGGCACAGAAAAACGAGACAAGGGGCAGCTTGCAGAGGAAATTGAATCCATAGGTGGTATCCTGAATGCATTTACATCCTATTGGTTCACGGCATATTATGTATTAGTGCCCTCTAAAAACTTTTCAAAAGCGCTTGAGATTCAGTTTGATCAGCTAACCAATCCGATTTTCCCACAAGAAGAGATTGAACGTGAGCGTCAAGTAGTGCTTGAAGAAATCCGGTTATACAACGACATGCCGGTCAATAAAGTCGTTGAAAACCTTAATACTGCTGCATTCAGTCGACATCGACACGGTCGACATGTTATAGGGTCTAAAGAAGTCATAGAAAGCATCGACAGAAATAGAATTGTAGAGTATTACTCAAACTATTATAAACCAAATAATGGCACTCTCATCATTTGTGGTGATATAAAAGCAGATGAGGTAATAGGTACCATTGAAAAAATTTACGGAAGTTGGCAAAAAGATGAAGTTAAGATAAATTCCTCGCCTGCAGAACCTGTTCAGACAGATTTGTCCTTGAATTCGTATAAAATGGAAATAAACGAAAATTTCGTTGCGTTCGGGATTAAAATTCCTGAGTTCTTGCATCCTGATATTATTGGATTAGAAGTTCTGAGGTACTTGCTTGTTGATTGTGGTGAAAGTTCTATTTTTGTGAATTCTTTAAAGAATAAAAGAAGACTGGTAAGCTCTTTGGAATCGGATATATTTTATGCAAAAGAGACGGGTCTTCTTTCTTTTTATGGCAATCAAACGTTATCCAAGTCAACTAACGATGTGTTAACATCTGCTATTGAAGAAATAGAGAATTTGAAACAGAATGGAATTAACCCAAGCGATTTAGAAAAGTCGAAGAATCATCTATTACGCAGATTCGTTTCTGAAATTGAGGATATTTCAAACTATGGAATAAAGTTGGGCGAATACAACTGTTATGGGGATTACAAGTTCATCGAAGAGTATGCAGATAGGGTTAAGAAGATTAGTGTAGAAGACGTTCAAGAAATTTTGGTGAAATATTTTACTGCAAACAATTTGTCTGTATCTGAGTTATTGCCAAAATCTTCGAAGCAGATGATAAATAAAAAAGATATTCAACAGAAATTCTTGACTTTCCAAAAATCTGATCCAAAGTTGCTAGTGAGAGATTTTGGTAACTACAAGCTAATTTTAGAGAACAGGCATCACATTCCAAAAATTGGCGCCGTGGTCCTTTTTAGGTGTGGATCAGCCTATGAGAATACTGAAAACAACGGTATTTCTGCATTGATGCTGGAGACACTTTTGAGTGGGACAGAATCACTTGCATACGATGAAATTGCAAATAAATTAGACCATATGGGCACTTACATCCATAAACAATTCGGGAAGGAATATTGTTTTCTTTGGCTGGAAATGCTGCCGAGATATTTTATACCCAGCATGGAAATCCTACTTGATTGCGTTTTAAATCCAGTATTTCCTGAGAATGAAATCGAAAAGCAAAAAGAAAATTTAATCACAAATTTACATATGGTTGAGGACCATGTAATGGCTTTTAGCCAGATATTTTTTGAACGTGTATATTTTGGCAGGCATCCATATGGGCTGTGTCAGTATGGTGAAAAAAACGCAATAGGGAGTATTACGCAAGAAGAGCTTAAGGACTGGCACAAAAAATTTATAACTGGCGGCAATATCATTATTTCCATAGTTGGGGATGCAACTGAAAAGGAGGCATTCTCTTTAGCAAATAAATATCTTGGATCAATCCAAAAAAATACATTGCCGACCATACCAAAGTTTGATTCTGCTGTTCGTGGAACCTTTGGCGAAGAGTTCCGTGAGCGGGAACAATCACATTTGATTCTCGGTGGCGAAATATCTCCTTATGGACACAATAAACCGGAATTTGACATTATTTCAGAGATTTTGGGAGGAATGTCCGGGAGATTATTTAGAAGACTTCGTGATGAAAAAAGTCTGGCATATGCAGTGTATCCGTACACGAAAAGGTTCTCGGATGCCGGTATTTTCTGCACATATATTGGCACAAAACTCGATCAAGAGAGTATTGCCAGATTGGAGATTGCCGCTGAACTCGAAAATTTTGTTAGAAAATTCGAAACTGATGAGTTTAACAAAGCAAAAGCCATGTGCATAACGGAGCATCTTAACTCTACGCAAAGATTCGCCTATGCAGCTTTAAGGTATGCAATCCACGAAAGTTATGGTTTTGATGCTAACGAAATTTGCAAGTATCCAGGTAAAATTAAAGATATATCCGAATCGAAATTGTATGAAATCATCAAAAAATTTATCAAGCATAAGGAACTCACATTAGCAGTTATACATGGTAAAAATATTGGGGAAAAGAAAGAAGAGTAAAAAAGAAAATTGGTTGTACATGAAATAAAAGTTATAATATAAGAAAAAATTGGTCAGGGGCGTAGAACAGAACAGAGCATATCAGGCTCTATGCATTCTGTATTTTGCATAAGTCATGCTTTACGGGGTTTCGGATAAACTCGAAAAGGTTCTGTACAAAAAGTTCTTGATTTACGAAAGGGACGACAAATGAAACAAATAACGGTCATGAAAGTGCCTGAAAAAGTGATCATTCCTGTGAACGATCCTCTTGTAGATATTGGCGACATGGTGAATGTTGGTCAAAAGATCGGCGAAAACGAGCATTCTAGTGTTTCTGGAGAAGTGATCGAAATTTCCAAACTACCACATCCTTTTAATAAAAGCGTCCCGAGCGTTGTTATCAAAACCAGTGAGGACGTCTCAATAGAATTTCAACCGAAGAAAAACCCCTCCCTAAATGAGATCAAAAAAATCATAAATGAGGCAGGAATACCTATCGAGTTATCCTCCTCAGAAATCGTCATTTTGAATGGCACAGATGAAAAGCCCTACGTAACTGCAAATCATGCCATGATGTTGGAATATCCGGATGAGATATTAAGCGGGCTAAAAATTCTGATGAAAGCTACGGGTGCATCCCGCGGCGTCATTGGAATTTGCGATAGTGATTCTGATGTCATAGAGTCTATGAAGGCAGCTAAGAAGGAGAATGACATAGAAATTATCCCATTAAAAACCACTTATACCCAATGTACGGAGGGTCTGATGAAAAATGCGATCGACAAAGATGCAAAGGCAATGGTTAGCACTATCGGAATTGCAAAAGCCGCATATGATGCGGTATATCTGGGCAGGCCTTTAATTGATACCGTGGTTACTGTAACAGGTGCAAAGGAAGAAAAAAATGTGTTAGTAAGAATAGGAACTCCTATTAGTAGTATAATTGAAAATTGTGGCGGATATAGTGGTGAACCAAAAAAGATCATCATCAATGGTCCAATGACCGGCATAGCTCAACATACGGATGAAGTGCCAGTCACCAAGGGTACATATGGAATATTTGTTCAGTACGATGGCATAATAGGAGAAATAAGACCTTGCATTGACTGTGCCATATGTGTTGACGTGTGTCCGAAAGATCTCTTACCTAATGTGCTAGCAATTTCTGCGGACAATGCCAGATTTGAAGTCTGTTTAAAATACAGGTTGATGGATTGCGTAGAGTGTGGCTTTTGCGCTAATGTATGTCCTTCCAAGATACCAATATTACAGTTGATAAGGTATGCTAAAGCGGAGCTGGAGGAACAAGAATGCAACTGACAGTCTCAGCGCCACCACACATCCGAGAGGACACAAACATAGAAAAAATCATGTGGAGCACGGTCATAGCGTTACTCCCGGTAACCCTTGTAGCAGTATACGTCTTTGGGCTACCCGCTTTATCTATCGTTTTGATAAGCGTGTTCTCCGCAGTTTTGACAGAGTTTATCATTCAGAAAACATCGAATAAAAGTATAACCATCAAAGACGGTAATGCGGTGCTAATTGGTTTATTGCTGGCGTTACTTCTACCGCCAAACGTCCCGCTTTGGATACCTATTATGGGGGCGGTAATAGCCATGGTATTTGCAAAACATGCCTTCGGAGGTCTGGGTCACACCATATTTAATCCGTCTTTGGTGGGGGTGGCTTTTTTGATGATATCGTGGTCCGAGATAATGTCCCCCGAATCCATTCAACGATTTGGTGCATCAATGCCTTATATCCTAAATTATGGCGCTAGTAGGCTGGTAGATGTTTCGCCACTTGCTATGATTGGAGCTCTATATCTTTTGTATAAAAAATATATCAACTGGAGAATTCCGTTGAGCTTTATTGCCATCATAGTACTGTCTGCATTATTGCTTCAAATAAACTTCTCATCGATCTTCACGGGTGTTCTTATATTGGGTATTTTTTTCCTTGCCACCGACAATTCGACGACACCAGTAACGAAGATCGGAAGATTTATTTTCGGCGCAGGCTGTGGTGCACTGATTATCATCTATGGGCAATTTGGTGGTTATTTTGAGGGCGTTTGCTACTCTATCTTGTTGATGAATTGTTTCACGTCTTTGATAGATAGGTATACTGTTCCAGATCCTTCAAGGAGGTATATGTCATGGTTAAAGAAGAGTTAAAATATGTGGCTTTGCTGCTTGGAATCATAGGATCCTTATTTGCATTAATCTTGATAATCCCTCTGGTTACTTTGACGACGATCGTGGGTATTGGAATACTTTTAATCTTCATTGAAGCTGTACCGGTTTCTTATATCCACTATAGGAAACACAAGGGAGAACCCATTGTTAATACGCTAGGAGTTTTAGTAAAGTTGACTCTTATCGCAATGGTGGCTGCAGGTACACTATCCACGACCTACGGGACCACTCAAGCATACATGGCGGCCAACCTGGATATGGTATTGCCTCGAATTATGCCAGATGCAGCTGAGTTTACGCCAGTGGGCGGGGAGGAGGACCCCCTCTATTATGAAGCCTACGATGATGCGGGAAATTTGGTCGGTTATGCGTTTTTCGTGCTAAAGGAGGGATCACAAGGGCCCATACTGCTTGCGGGCGCTATAGATTTAGACTATAAACTCATTTCCTTACAAGTGGTGAGACACTCCGAAACGCCAGGATTAGGTGCAAAGATAAAAGAAAATGCGTTCCAAAGCCAATTACTTGGTTTGTCGACTGGTGATATGTACTTATCTCCTGAAGGTAAAATCGATGCTATTACCGGTGCTACCATATCTTCTACGGCGGTCGTAGATGCCATGAGAAATAAAATAGAAGAGATCCAGTTGGAGGTCGGATGAAATTGAATGAGAGACCAAGCCTATCAAGCGAATTTACAAATGGTATAATAAAAAATAACGCTGTCTTTTGTTTGGTGCTGGGCATATGTCCAACTCTAGCGGTTACAACATCTTTTGAAAACGGGATGGGCATGGGGATGGCTTTCACTTTCGTTCTAGTTGGGTCCAACTTGGTAGTATCTTTGCTGAGAAATCAGATCCCTCCTATTATACGACTGCCCATTTTTATCGTCATAATCGCCACCTTTGTCACGATAATAGACATACTTCTGGAAGCATATATGCCACCTTTGTACGAAGCTCTGGGCATATTTGTACCGTTGATAGTAGTAAACTGTATCGTCATCGGAAGGGCGGAGGCGTATGCCAGTAAAAATCCCGTTATACCGTCGATAGTAGATGCATTGGGAGTATCAGTCGGCTTCATATTGGTGCTGATACTTATTGGGGGTATCAGAGAGCTGCTCGGGACAGGAAAAATTACTTTTGTCATGCTATGGCTACTGGAGAACGGACAACCTGGTTTCCTAGAACTAGCTACCTTGAACATACCTATTGAGCCTGCCACAGTCATGATATTGCCTCCTGGAGCATTTTTCACAATAGCTTCTCTCATGTTCTTATTCAAGTTCATGGGAAAGAAGATGAGGGAGAGGAGAGGATAAGATGCCAACATTCCTTCCAACAGAAAACTTACTTGAGCTGGTCATAACAGCCATATTTACTAAAAACTTCCTATTGATTCTTTTCCTTGGACTTTGCTCTTTCCTAGGATTGACCAAGGATAGCGATAGCTCCACAGGCATGTCTATGGCCGTAACCTTTGTAATGGGGATGTCATCGATTCTTACATGGCCCATATTCCACTTCATCTTGGTACCTCTGGGATTGGAGTTCCTACAGACAATCTGCTTCATCTTAATCATTGCATCATTTGTTCAGCTGGTAGAATTTATCATTCGCAGACATCAGCCCTCTTTATACAGATCGCTAGGGATATACTTGCCCTTGATAACGACCAACTGTGCTGTGCTTGGTGTAGTCCTGCTGAATGCCCAGCAAAATTATTCCTACGTTGGGAGCGTCATATATGGTATCAGTGCAGGACTTGGATTTGGCTTGGTCATGCTCCTTGCATCAGGAATAAGAGAGAAACTGTGGCAAAGAGGTGTTGACATGTTTGAAGGGTTTACAGGCGCATTTTTAGTTGCCGCAATACTATCATTGATCTTTGTGAACTACTTCGGGGTGATAAAATTCTAGGTGCTGCGATGGCGGTTCTAGGTGCCGTAGGGCTCGGATGCAGCATTATGCTGGTATGGGCATCGAAAAAATTCCATGTTGATGTAGATCCGAAAGTGGAGACAATATTAGAGCTCCTACCAGGTGTTAACTGTGGTGCATGTGGATATGCTGGATGTGCAGCATGTGCTGAAAATATCACCAAAGGAGAAGTCCCACCAGATGTTTGTACCTCTGCTAGCTTTGGTTGCATAAGAATGATAGGGGAGGTCATGGGCATTTCTGTAGAAGAAAAGGAGAAAGAGGTTGCCGTTGTTCTATGCAATGGGGGGGTAAACTGCACTAGCAGGTTCGAGTATGATGGCGTGGAGGATTGCAAAGCGGCGATGCTGATATCAGATGATGAGAAGGCCTGCTCCTACGGCTGTATAGGACACGGCAGCTGTGTGAGGGCGTGTCCATTTGGTGCGATCACTATCGGTGAAAATAGATTGCCAATAATATGTGAAAATTCATGTAAGGGTTGCGGTGTATGCGTGGATATATGTCCTAAGAGTATTTTGACGCTGGGGAAGACCAGCGAGAAGGTTCGAGTGCTATGCTTTTCGAACGATAAGGGCAAATATGTAAGAGAAGTATGCAAATTCGGCTGTATAGGCTGCGGCATCTGTGTGAAAGCGTGTCCTTCCGATGCGATAACGCTTAAGGATAATCTGGCCTTAATAGACCAAGAGAAATGCACCGGTTGTGGTGTCTGCGTGGAAAAATGTCCGAGAGATGCGATCGGGATATTGGGGAGTAAGGATGATAAATAGAAGGAAGTTTATAAAAGGCTGCGCAGCCTTTTCATTGGCGCTCCTGACTGGTAGCTGGCTGAGTGCTAAGAGAGCTTACATTACAGAGAGTACGCGCAATATAATGGGAACTTCTGTGAAGATGGCAGTGGTACATTCCGACGTGGATTGGGCCAAGAAGGCGATGGACGTCTCCTTTGAAGAAATGTATAAGATCAACGATCTTATGAGCATCTACAAGGACAGCAGTGAGATAAGCATGCTCAACAACAATGGCTACTGTGATTATGCAAATGCTGACACCATACGTGTAATCGAAAGGGCGAATCATCATTCTGGGCTGAGCGACGGTGCGTTCAGCATAGCCGTTTTGCCAGTTATAGGGCTATGGAAGAAGGGTATTCCGACAGAAGCGAGTCTCCGAGAGAAGTTAGACTTGCTCGATGATAATAACATCCTCATCGAGGGTGGAAAGATACGACTCAAAAAGGAAGGCATGGGCATAACGCTGGGGGGTATTGCGAAAGGGTACGCTGTGGACAAGGCAATTGAAACGTTAAAGCAGAATGGCATAGAGCATGCACTAGTAAGTGCAGGTGGAGATATCAGGACCGTTGGAAATAAGTTAGATGAAGCGCCCTGGAGGGTTGCCATACGTAATCCGCAGGACAAGAAAAAATCTGTCACGACCATAGAGCTCTGCGATAAGGCAGTTGCAACCAGTGGAAATTACGAGAGATTTTTCAATGATGGGACAACATCACCACACATTGTGGATCCAAGAACTGGTTATACTGTTCAGGGGTTGATGAGCGTAACCATCCTTGCAGAAACTACAATTGATGCGGATGCTCTATCAACTGCCGTGTTTGTGCTGGGTGCAGAAGAAGGCATGCGTTTGGTGGAGAGAGCTGGCTCAGAGGCGTTGATAATAGATAATGACGGAGAAATACTGAAATCTAGTGGTTTTCCGTAAACTTAGTCCTTTCGAAGGTCGAAGGTCAAATTCTATCAGCCAAGTCAACGACAGACTGAATGTACCGTAGATTAAACCTTTCGAAAATCGCATCCATTCATCCATCTCATCACATTTTTCACAAAATTGGAATATTTTATGGAGAATATAAGGGATACTTTTTTTTTATGTTACAACAAAACGCTATCTTCTAAATACTGGAAGATTTTTTTCAGACATATAAAACTTTTTTCCAAATTTGTAAAAAATGTGATGAGATGGATGAATGGATGCGATTTTCGAAAGG
>JBHPDI010000042.1:0-9661 GCA_042577985.1 Halobacteriota archaeon
GTCAGCACCGGCACGCTCTTTCAAAAGCCAATATTCCTTCGCCAGTATGTTTGCTCTCTCGTTAAAGGCTGCTTCGCGCATAATTACCCCTCGCGTACACTTGTTTTGTTTTATAATCCACAACCCATATTAGTAACTTCCTATATAAGTAATAGTGATGAAATACGTCGTTCTAGTTGGAGACGGAATGGCAGACTATCCCATAGAAGCGTTGGATAGTAAGACGCCATTAGAGGCTGCCCATACGCCAAACATTGATTTCATATCGGCTAAGGGAAACAAAGGAGTTGTGAGAACAATACCCAATGGAATGTATCCTGGAAGCGATATCGCTAATCTATCAATCCTTGGCTATGACCCCAAAAAATACTATACGGGTAGGGGGCCTCTCGAAGCTGCCAGCATGGGAGTTTTTTTAGATGAAGATGATATGGCGTTTAGATGCAATCTAGTTACTGTGAAAAAAGACAGAATAGCTGATTATAGCGCGGGCCACATATCAACTGAGGATGGCAGGGCCCTAATAAAATTCATAGACAGTAAGTTAGGTGGCAAAGGTATCAGTTTCCATCCTGGAGTCAGCTATCGACATCTATTAGTTCTCAAGGATTGCGAAAAGGTGAAATGTGTACCACCTCATGATATAGTAGGGCAGCTGATAGAAAATAATCTTCCTTCTGGCGATTGTAGCGAATTGCTAAAAAAGCTCATGCAAGACTCAAGGTCCCTACTCAAAGAATATATGATCTGGCCTTGGGGGCATGGAAAAGCGCCCAAAATGCCTTCTTTTGAGGATAAATATGGTCTCAGTGGTTCTGTGGTCTCGGCTGTAGATTTAATAAAAGGCATTGGGATATGCGCTGGATTACAAACCATCAATGTACCGGGTGCCACTGGTTACTTGGATACGAACTACCGTGGAAAGGCAGATTACGCATTAAGGTCTTTAGAAAACAAAGATTTCGTCTTCGTACATGTAGAAGCGCCGGATGAGGCAGGTCATGGAGGAGACATTGATGCCAAGATAAAAGCTATAGAGGATTTTGATGAAAAGGTCGTTGGAATAATGTTGGAGGGCTTAAACAGATATGAAGAATACAAGATTTTGGTGTTGTCAGACCATCCCACGCCGATATCACTCAGAACGCACACCACAGATCCAGTCGAATTTTTAATGTTATCCACAGGTGAGACCACAAACGTAGGGTTCATTGATGAGGGGCACAAATTAATGGACCTTTTTATTAAAGGGTGTTAGTTATGGATTACATCAAGGTAAAGGCACCTGCAACGTCCGCCAATCTAGGTCCGGGTTTTGATGTGTTTGGCATAGCACTGCAAAAACCATACGACATCATTGAAATTGAGCCCCATGATGTAACAGAAATAAAAGTCGACGGAATTGGCAGAGAGCTGATTCCAAACGATCCCACAAAGAACACAGCAGGCATCACCGCTTCAGAGCTGGGATGTAATGCAAAGATTACGATTCACAAAGGAATTAGGCCATCTAGTGGACTTGGGTCTTCTGCAGCTAGCTCAGCTGGAACCGCCTTTGGTCTAAACGAGCTCTTTGATCTCAGACTTTCACATAAAGAACTGATCGGGGCGGCAGTTAAAGGTGAAAAAGTTGTTTCTGGAGTGGCACATGCGGATAACGTCGCAGCCTCATTAATGGGAGGATTTACCATCGTGAATGGCGAAAATGTAATACGACTGGAACCGCCTGATATCGGCATCATTGCGGTACTACCAGATATTTCTGTTGGAACACGGGTAGCAAGATCCATGCTGCCACCAAAAGTACCACTTGAAGATTTGGTGTTTAACGTCGGAAATGCATCCTCGTTGATTGTCGGCATGATTACTGGAAATCTTGAGCTTATCGGCAGGAGCATGCAAGATCGAATCATAACTCCGGTGCGTTCAAAGCTTATTCCTTGTTACAAGGATGTGACGGAGAGCGCTTTACAAGCCGGTGCAACAGGGTCAACGATCAGCGGCTCCGGACCGGCCATTATCGCCATCTGTAAGCCTGATCGGAGCGTAGAAATAGCAGATGTGATGGTGAATGCGTTCAAGCGCCATGGGATAAAAAGCGAATCCTTTATAACTCAACCTGGTGGTGGTGCAGAGATTTTGAAGGAAAGTGAATGAAAGGCAAGATATTGAATCTATTGATATTAGTGGCCATAATAGCTGTGATCTTGGTTGCATGGTCCAGCACTAAGATAGTAGAGTGTCCTCTAAGGGCTACGTCAGCAAGTCCAAAAGAGATTCCAAGGGCTACGTCAGCAAGTCCAATAAATAGTCCAAGACCGACAGCGACTAGAACTCTGCCCGAGGGTGCCCCGCAGATAGGCATAATCAAATCAATATCCTTTGACAAAGATACGTATTATGCAGGAGACATTATCACAGCAATTCTAGAAGTGGAAAATATCGGTGGTGCTGATATCACTTCTGAAAAAGTTACAATAAATGCTACATGCGTTCGATTGGATGATTTTACAGCAAACCTTTATCTTAAAACTCTGGAAGAAGAAGAAAAGATGGAAACTTACACGATGAGTTTCTCAGAAATTATAGGTCCGGGGCAGACAAAAATATTGTCAGCAAGCTTTAGAACCTTGTCAGAAATTGAATATGGTGGATTAGAGGTGAGTTTAGCAGGCGACTATGAAATTCTCTTAACATTGAACATAGACGGAGAGACGACGGATGCCAAAGAGTTGAAACTAACCTTGCTTGGAGACGATCTTGAGAATTAAAGCTTTCATAGTTAAGGGAATACCGATGATCGAGAAGGGGGATAACCTTGGAAAGATCATATCCGAATTAGCCCAACTGGAGGATAAGGATATAATAGTAGTCGCCTCTACCGTAGTTGCGAAGTCCGAGGGGATGGCGATACACCTGGATGATGTGGAGCCCAGCGATGATGCCAGGAGAATTGCACGTCTAAACGGAGAGGATCAAAGGTTTGTCCAAGCAGTATTGAATGAAAGCGAGGATATTCTGATCGAGAGTCCTTTTTTGTTGGTTCAAACGCCCAGCGGGCATATATGCGTGAATGCTGGTATAGACCGGTCAAACATTCAGGAAGGATTTGTACTGTCTTTGCCAGAAGATCCTGACATAAGTGCAAAAAATATCAAAGATGCAACGGGCAAAAACGTTGCTGTAATCATATCAGACACATGCGGCAGACCTTTCCGAACCGGACAAACGGGTATCGCAATTGGATGTGCCGGCATCGCTGCTATTAAGGACCTGAGGGGTGAAAAGGATATTTTTGGCAGAGAGCTAAAAGTGACAAGAGAAGCGATTGTAGATGAGTTAGCTGGTTTTGCAAATATGTTGATGGGCGAAGCTTCCGAAAGAACTCCGGTGGTGATACTTAGGGGAGTTCGATGGCAAGATGGCAAGGATGGGATCAGGAGTATATATAGGCCGGAAGAGAAAGACCTGATAAAAAAGGCGCTTAATCGTCAGTCCAATAAAAGAAGTACCTAAATTTATAAAGGCATATCTGGATGTGGGTGGGCATTTCATTTGGATGCTCATATTTTGGATGCTCATATAATAGTAGTAACAAATAACAAGAAGTTAGCAAAGCGAAAACGTTATTCCCGCAATCTCAGAAAAAAGTAACCGCTGTAGCCAGTATCGCTATTATTATCCATTCGCCATCCACGAACAAATCAAATGAATTCCCTACTTTTAGCCCATCTTTACAAAAATACATGATATACAAGTACCCATAAAAGATACAGAAGATTAAGACGAGTATGTATTGGCGGAAAAAGCCCAGAACATAAGAAAGTGCGAGCCAGATTAAGAGGGTTGAGTTTAGTCCCAGGAGCAAATTTTTAGATTTATTTCTTCCAAAAAATGCTGGGATAGTTCTCACCCCGCTTTTTATATCACCTTCGATGTCTCGAACATCAAATACAACAGTGTTGATGAAGCACTTAATGAAAAAGAAATAAAAAATCAAGAGCACTAGAAGATAACCACGAAAAAATACAGCCAAGGGGAGAAAAGCACCTAATACGGCCCAAGACAGTGCAACTACAATATTTTTTATGCCTGTTATGTCTTTCAATCGGAAGTTTGATATTTTTATACTGTATATAATTCCCATAAAGAAAGGAAAAAGAATTACAAAGATGGAAAAAGGGTTTTGTAAAAAAGATAAATATAAAGCAACAATGAAAGATGCAATCGTAGTCCCGACAACAAAATGTTTATTTTTTTCAATAAATCCCGCCCTTTCAGGCACATTTACTGAATCTTCTTCTAGGTCTGTTAATTTATTAATGTTGTATATGGAAAAAATAATAAGGAAAGAAGCAATAAGCAATTGAAAATTAAACTTCACTTCGTAAAGCAAGAAGGCAAAATAAGGCAATAGAAAGGCGATTATTGCGATGAAGAGGGAACTTATGGACAAAAAAGACAGGAATCTACCAAACAATGAACGGATATTTTTAAGTTTGAGACTGGGAGGAAATATTGGATAATTACCGAAACAGGTTTCTAAACCAACACCTAAACCTTTTTTGTATGCGGATTCACATCTACAATTCACTAATTCACACATCAGACACACCATAAACTAAACAAGTTTATGCAGAGGTTTAGGAAACAAACTAAAGAT
Organism: Halobacteriota archaeon; assembly: GCA_042577985.1. GTDB lineage: Archaea > Halobacteriota > UBA148 > UBA148 > UBA148 > UBA148. The sequence continues at coordinate 4,664 of JBHPDI010000042.1, forward strand.
TATCATTTGGATCATAAATGAATCTCCTCTGCTATCTCACGGTACCATTCAAATAAATCCAACCCCCATCTAATCCCCTCTTCAGTTGTGTCTATTAAATCCTTATTCCAATCGTATGTACTATCAAAGTTAAACAAACCAAAAGAAAGTAAGTCATTAGTAACAGTAAAAGCAACTTTTAAGTTTTCTTTCATTAAATATAGTTTAAGTTTAGAGCTTTTGTCAGCGAATATTTCTTTCAAGATTTCCTTGTCCATTCCTTCAAATATTTCTTTTGTTAATACAAGCTCCACATCAACATTTTTCTCGATTGTCAGCTCTTTAAGTAGTGATCCGAACTCAGGGATAAACATGGAAGTTACGCCCCTTATCTCTTTAGAATTTTTCAGCAGTTCAACGAATTCGTTGAAGATTTTTAAAACATCTGCAGCAGGAGCCTCTATCAGATTGGATTCTTTCAATTCTCCGATCCTTTCAAGTAAACTTTCCGGAATATCGCTGAGGTTGTGGCTAAGCCAAAAAGTCTCGTACTTTTTCAACACTTCAATAGCTTGAACAAAATCGATTAGCTTCAATGCGACGATCTCGCCAATCTTTGTTAGCACGTAGTCTTTATTTTCATCTTGAATAAGGATACTACCCTTTTCAAGTTCTCTTAGTGCATGTATGGCTGTTGTAGAGCTTGAACCTATGGAATCTCTCAATTCGCCCAGAGATTTCTTACCTTCACCTAAGCTAATCAAAATACTGCTTCTCAAATCAGAGCAGGCAGCAAGACGAAGAATACTGCGACCAATAGCAGCGTCCTTTTTTTCCTCTTGTTCGGCTATTTCTTTCATAGAAGTATGTTTTGTTTTAACATATTATGTTTTTTGTAACAAACTATTAGTCTCAAACATTCTCAAACATTTCTAAAAGTTTTGTCCTTTTGAATGCTTTTTTGTTCAATTATGTACTTTATTATGTAATTATCACTAATTTATCAGGTAATTTATATAGTTAAGGAAAGAGAATATTGTTAAATTTAAGCAATTTTGCTAAAAAATAAGAAAAGTTTAAATAGTATATAAAGTTTAGATATAGATTACCCAAAATTTACAATTTACAAATTTCAAAGATAACAGGAGTAAATCATCAACATATATATAGTTAATTATCAACATTTGGTAATTTAAGCAATTTTGCTCTAAAATAAGAAAAGTTTAAATAGTTAGCAAAGTTTACATATTTATTACACAATATACGCAAATTACACATTTCAAAATTAGGGAGGTATAGATTAAATTGAAAAATGGGAATCCATTTTCACCAACATTTCCGGTGAATCCGAACTATTTTGCCAATAGGGAAGAGATTCTTTCATCTTTCAGGACAGCTTTCGACAGGTCTATAAAAACAGAAATGCCCACGCCGGACAACATAGCTATTCTAGGAAATTGTGGTACTGGCAAGACTTCCGTGTTAAGGAAATTTGAGGCAATTGCCTTAGAAGAGTTCAAAGATAGAAAGGTATTTTCTGCGATAGTCGAGTTTACACCAGCTAATTGTAATTCTTTTAGTTCTATTTTCGGTAAAGTCGTAGAGGATATTAGTGGAAATTTTATTACAAATACAACTGTTTCGACTGAAATTAAAAACGAAATCAAGAACTGGAGAGTTGAGTCAATCAAAGAATGGAGAATGGATTCAGGACAAAAGAGCAAAGATGAGCCCTCTTTGGTTGTGGCTAAGGATATGTTTATAGCTCTATGGGAAATTCTCGAAAAACTAGGAGTTGATACCACTCTTTTGATGCTTGACGATTTGCATCATGCAACCAATAAATATCCAGATGTCTTGAAGTATATGAAGACAGTATTCCAAGGGCTTGCCAAGCATGGATGCAATTTTATGGTTGTTATAACCGGGAAAAGAGGGCTATTTTCAGATGTAAGAATGTTTGATGGGCCTTTTGCTAACTTCTTTAACATCAGGCATAGCTTGAATCCTTTTAATTTGAATGGGGTCAGAGATGCTATATCAAAGCCCTTGAAACTTTCAGGTCTTGATCTGACAGTTAAAGATGAAGTTATTGAAAAAATACATCATTTAACGAAAGGTTACCCCATTTTCATTAATTTCGTAATGAGAGAGTTGGTGAGTTTAAAGGAACATGGCAGAATTGACCTTAGATTTCTAGAGAAAAATTATGATGTTATTGAAAGAATAATGGAAAAAGAGGCGTTTAAAGAAGACTTTTTGAGGGCGAGCCATAAAGAAAGAGAGATACTACTATCAATGGCAAAATTGTCAGAAAGGTTTAAACCCTCTGATATAAATATAGCTAATGCAAGAACACAACTCAGATTTTTGCTTAAGAAGGGGCTCATATTAAGACACGATAGAGGGGAATATTCTCTCTACCACCCTTTGTTCAGAGAATACCTGGGGGGGATGGGTAAGAAATGAATAAAGAGAGGGGAGATGGCAGAGATGTATATGCCATTATAGTAGTATTACTCTTACTTGCATGTCTTATACCTTCCCTCCCTGGAGATATTATAGATAATGGAATCGCAGCCGTCGAGCCTGAGCAGAGTATAAAAGAAGATATTACAGAGATAGATGCACCGGGAATTAGCATATTATCTCCAGAAAACACCAATTATGATATAACAAACATAGGTTTGAACTATAGGATTGACAAACCAACAGATTGGGTAGGTTATTCGCTTAATGGAGCAAATAATATTACAACAGAGAATATAATTAATGACACACTATCTGGTGTTACCGAATTATCGAATATAATGCCAAGATTAACGGCAAAGAGAGATTCTTTTTCCTCTGAGGAGAGGCCAGTTTTTTCGTTTAAATACAATCCTGTTGGAAAAAGCGTTGACGGAGAAATGATTCACAGCACAGGTGTTAGCGAGTCGAACACTGCTGCCCCGAGTGAAAACCAAAGGGCAGTTAAAAAGTTGATAACTGATGACGAAACGATTGAAACATTTGTTTACGACGCTTCCGGTAAACTCACTGATATTAAGCCAGAAATAGAGAAAAACGGAGAGGGTACGTTTGATATTAAATTACCGACACAAAGACAATTTAGAGCCGGAAAATACACAATAAAATTAGATTTAGTTAAAGATGGCGTTACCTATACACAAGAACAGGACTTCCTTTGGGGCGTTCTAGCAATTAATGTAAATAAATCAATTTACTTGCCTAATGAAGAGGCATTTATTGGAATTGGAGTTTTAGATGATGCGGGCAACGTTATCTGTGATGCGAATGTTACCTTGGAAATTGTTGATCCGCAAAATAATAAGGAGATATTATCAACAGAAAATAATAAAATAAAAATAAGTCCTGAATGCGGAGTTCTTGGTTTTACAACATTACCGGATTATTATGCAAATTACACTGTTTCCGGTGTTGGAACCTATCTGATGAATCTAACTGCTGTAACCCCGAATGGTGTTAGAAGCATAGAGGATAACTTTACTGTTCAAAGCTCGGTTGACTTTGATGTTGAAAGAGAAGGACCAACGAGAATTTACCCGCCAATTCCGTATGTGATGAACCTTACAATCAAAGCAAATAACAACTATACCGGATTAATCAAAGAGTATGTGCCTGCTTCTTTCGTTATCACGGCACAAGATGGTTTGACAGTAACAACTGTGGGGGACACTAAAATACTTTCCTGGAATAAAAATTTAGTTAATGGGGAGACGTATGATGTTTATTATGAATTTGACGCACCGGATGTCAGCCCTTATTTGTATTTACTGGGACCATTAGAAATTGGCAGTTTCAAAGAAATCCGACAGTGGCAAATTGCCTCTGATACCCCTGAGGGGCCACTCTATCCAAACGTAATAACTCTCGTTAGTAATGAATCTCCTTGGGACGATATCACTTGGACTACCCCAAATGAAGCTAAGACTGATGACGGTGATTACGCCTACACTACCAGTAAAAATTTTGATACTGGAGCGTATATGTATCAGCTTCAAGCGACTGACTTTGGCTTTAATATTCCCGTTGGAGCTACCATTGATGGCATTAAGGTTGAATGGGAGGGTCACTCAAATGATGTATCCACCACCCACGACTTACTTCAGTTGATTAAAGGTGGAACAAGACAGGGAGACGACAAAGGCACTGGGCAGGCCTGGCCAGAAAATACCGATGCAATAAGAGTATTCGGTGGCGAAACCGACCTGTGGAATATGCCCGGAGGCTGGACAGCTGAAGATATAAATGCTGCTGACTTCGGCGTAACCCATTCTTGCCTAGCTGGTAAGAGTAACACTGAGCCATACACAGATTTTCTACGCATCACTGTTTATTATACTGCAGACGATACACCACCGACGATTTCGATAGACGAGCCGACGACTGAATCGCCGGTTTACAGAAATGGCGGAGATCAGTTCTGGGTGAACTTCACATACACTGAGGAGTATCCGGCAAACTATACGGTTAACATATTCAACAGCACTGCTGTCATTAACACGACAACTGTTAATTATCCGACAGCAGGAACTGATCAGGTTGCGAACGTGAGTTTCTATCTCAATATAAGTGCTGCTGACGGATTTTACAACGTGTCGGTGGATATGAATGACAATTCTTCAAATTATGGTATTTCCTATCAGAATAATTCGTTGGTTAAGGATGCAACAGACCCGACGATTACAATAGATACGCCGACAACCTCCTCTCCGGTTTACAGAGATAGCGGAGAGCTGTTCTGGGTGAACTTCACATACACTGAGGAGACTCCGGCAAGCTACACGGTTGAAATATTCAACAGCACTGCGGTCATTAACACGACAACCGTTAATTATCCGACAGCCGGAACTGATCAGGTTGCTAACGAGAGTTTCTATCTCAATATAAGTGCTGCTGACGGTTTTTACAACGTGTCGGTGAATATGTATGACAATACGTCGAATTATGATATTTCCTATCAGAATCTTTCGGTGGTTAAGGATACAACAGATC
>JBHPDI010000043.1:0-8892 GCA_042577985.1 Halobacteriota archaeon
CCAGAACCAAGAAACGATGCCATCATAAGAGCTTGACAAGTCGGTGAAGTTTACCACCAATGGTTTAAATCCTATCTGTGGTATGGCTGAGAATTCAGCAATCGGATCCGTATCTGATACATTCCAGATCCACGTCTTCATATCGGTTCCGTTTTCGTTTGAAGCAACCGCCGATACATTCCATGTGCCAAGCGTCGCACTGGTGTTTGTGTATGATGCAAAGGTTACGCTTGTGTTCGTCTGGACGATTGTGCCATTGATTAACAAGTTCACAGTGACGGTTTGGTCAGTGGTGAGGTTGAATTCCCTAGTCACTCCTTCTACATCACTGACTGGTGATGATGGATTGAATGTCTTGACGGTTGGCGGAACGATTGACTCAAATGCTTCAAGTGCATCAGACCTACCGTATCCAAAAACGCTATCATATCCCGCACTGCCTAAATCTACTGCCGAAGAGTACAACATTGTGCGGATTTCATTGCCGGTTTTATCTGGGTATGCCCCCCAAATCTGGGCTGCAATGGCGGCAATGTGTGGTGCCGCCGCGCTGGTTCCATGAAAATCATCGGGGAAACCACCTGCACCTGTTACAGCCACTCCATCGATTCCAGAGATGTCAGGTTTGGGCCTGCTTACTGGCGTAGGATAACTTATTGTTACTGGGCCTTGAGAGGAGAAAGGTTCAATATCGTCATTGCCTGGATCGTTGGCATCTATCGCGCCCACAGCAATAGCATTAGGCACAGCTGCATGACCAAATATCGAATCAACAGGATCGATATTGTTGGTGTAAACGCCACACCCAGGTCCCGGATAAATGAAAACTTCAAGTGTTTTTCCAACACCACTATATTTGTCCACAACGATGGCATAATCGCCCGTGGCTGTACCCCCCGATACAGTATAACTAATAAATTCTAAGGGATCGTCATCGCCATTTTGCGTATTCACGCTTGCAGCGACGTACGAAGCGCTATTAAAACTGTACAATCCGAGGTCATAGTCATTTCCGGAATATCCGAACTGATCGTTCCACTGAAGAACAATCCTCACACTGCCACCCGCCTGCATCTGCAAGTATAGATATGGTGTTGTTCCACCATGGCTAAAATCGTGTTGCGTAGAACCAGATATTGGGTAATAATCGCCCTGGTAATGTTTATTACCTGCATTGCCAGCGGAAGAAACGTAAATGATGTCATTACTGGCAAGCACTGAAGCGAGATGTGAAGCAACTGTGCCGTCTTCAAAAAAGGGCTGTGCAATCCAGCCAATGTCGTCGCAGACGACATCGCATCCCGCAGCCACAAGATCGTCAATGGCATCGTTAAAGGCAACCGTGTTGGCACCACAATCGTGGAAATAGAGGTCTGCACCGGGTGCCATGTCGTGCACAATTTCGAGCATTGCAGTTCCTTCGTCGCCGCCTTGCGTGTTGCTCAGAACGGTCAAGCCTGCAGGCAGATCGCCAGAAATTTGAGCATCCGTCCAATGATCTACACCATCCGATATGATGCCAATCTTCATACCTGAGCCGCTTTGCGAGTAGTTTGAACGCACATCGGCAGTGCGATGAATGGCATCTCCTTCAGTAGTGACAGAGCCGATCCTCACAAACGGCGGTATAACCGTCCGGATGGTCCGCACCAACTCCTGAGAGGCCAACGTCTCCAAATCCTTCACTTCCACCCACGCAACAGCAAGGTGATTTTCCTCGTCCATGTCGGTGATTTCCCACACATAGGACTCAATGGTTTGCGTTCCTTCGAATGGCTTGAGATAAATGTAGACGTAAACCAAATCATCTGCTACTCTGCCGTCAATTGCGAGAGAGACAGAACTCGCTGGGCGGAACTGCCCTAAATTTTCCATCTGCATTTTAAGATTCTCTCTGTTTTGTCCCTCAGGGAGAGAACTACTGTTGACTAGTTGAAGAAGATCAGTGCTAAGTTTTTTTTGTGCATCTGTGAGGGTTGATTTAACATTTTCTATTTGCAATATACTTTTTGTTTTAGAAAGAGAAGATACGTCTTTAGTTGCTATTGTATTCGATGATTTTGATGATACACTCGGAATTGCCATTGTAAACACAGGTAATGTATTATTCACCATTTCATCCGGGGCATCAACCGTTGGTTTCACTGGGTTATTCGCTGCGATCGCCATACCGTTAAGTGAACTGAACCCAACTGCCAGCACTATAAAAAAAGCCCAAAACTTTTTGGTTTTCTGTTTCATAGGTTTATATTCCTGAGAGAGTTATCCTTTTTTTACACTGTTAGGGGTTTAATATAAAATAAGATAAATCTTTCCCTAATCATTTCTTTTAAAAATGCGGTGATTGAGAGACTTTATTCTCATGGATTATGTAGTCTTGTTGAAAACACCAAACGAAAATTCTACGGTACAAGTTTTTAAAAAAAATAAAAAGGGTAGATTATTCATCTTTCTCTCCTCAAAGTTGTTACTGCGAGAGTGATGCTCAATATGCTAATCAGAGCGAGTAAACCCATTGAATTGAACTCTGGGAAGGCGAGTGGTCTTAGAACGACCGTGATTATAACTTCATCACTTGCTACGTTGCCTGTTGTATCGTTAGCAAAAATTGTGTAGTTCCAGGTTCTCAATGTCGAGGTATCTATTTGAACATTGACGTCAACACCACTGGTATAGGCGGTAGGAGCCACAACTTCTACCCCATTTCTAAGTACCCAGTAATTTTTCGGGTCATTGTCAGTCACATTCCAAGTGATGTAATTGGTGCTGTCCACTTCAACCGTTTGATCCGGCGGTGTAGTGATAGTTGGCAGCGTGTCATCCTTAATAACCGAATAGTTCTGATAGGTGGTGTAGCTGAGCGAGACGTTGTCATACATCTTCACCGTGACGTTGTACCTTCCATCTGCTGCGGTTAGATTAAGGTTGAAGCTATGGTTTGCAAAGAGACTTGTTCCACCGACAACGCTTTCATTCAGAGAGGAGTTGATGACTGCGGTGCTGTTCCTTACCTCAACCGTGTAGTTTGCCGGATTCCCCTCAGTGTAAGTGAAATTCACCCAGAACTGTTCTCCACTCTTCTTGTAAACTGGTGCAGATTCAGTTGGCACGTCTATCGTGATTGTTGGCGGTGTTTCGTCTATTCCTATTTCAACGGTCATGTTCACGCTATTGTTGCAATTAGAGACATTATCATAGGCAGTGATCGTGAGGTTTTGTAATCCACCAGTATCTCCTTTGTCTGCGATAATCGTTGTATTCGTCCAGTAATCCACACCCTGCTGTTTGATCAGAATGGCCTCGTTTATCGTGCTGTTTATCAAGGACACGTTCACCGTGGCATTCTTGACACCAGATTGGCTATCATTAATAGATGCATTAAGAGTCACAACCGAGTTATTTGCAGTCCAGACACCAATCGTAATAGCACTAACAGAAGGTGCATTCTCGTCTATTCCAACGGTCATGTTCACGCTATCATTGACATTGGAGACATTATCATAGGCGGTGATCGTGAGATTTTGTAATACCACCGTGTTACCACGGTCTGCTATGATCGTTGTGTTCGTCCAATAATCCCCATTCTGTTTGGTCAGAATGACCTCGTTTAACGTTGAATTTATCGCAGACACATTCACCGTGGCATTCTTGACTCCAGAAGGACTATCGTTGATAGATGCATTGAGAGTTACAACCGAGTTGTTTGCATACCACTGATTAAGCGTGATTGCAGTAACATCAGGTGCAGTCGCATCTATCGTTGACTGCACTTCAATATATAAAATAGTGCTTCCTTCCGATCCAGCAAACGGAGGCATACCCTCCTCTAAAGAAAATAAATCCACCTTAATCGTATAGTTTCCCGGAGTGGTTCCATCATATATCGTCATTGTTAGCGTTACGTTTTTTGTAGAATTTGGGGTCAACGTGAAATTACTTTCAGAAAAAGAAGCATTCTTCAATTTGTCATAATCGTAATTTGAATCAGTTTCATTTATGCTTAGATTCACCGTCTCGTTTACTACTGCCGTAGCTACAACACTAATGTTCCATTCGGATTGGTTATCGGTTCCTCCGGCAGAAGCGTTAATAGGAATAGTCCAATATGTTGGGCCGGGAGATGCGGTTACAATTACAACAGCGATGATAGTAATCACGGTAATGATGATAACAATATAAAGAACATCTATGATTTTTCCCTTATAGAAAGATTTTATGTGGTCTGCTAAATCTTTATGACCCCTAAACATAATTACCACCATGCCCGTTGAATTGATTGATTACAGTAGAGAATGGCGATGTGAATTACTTAAAACCATTTGTGGTGCATTGGAAGATATATTTAATTTAATGTCACAACTGAAATTGCAGATGCACAAGAGATTCCAGCCTATGACTCTTTTTTACCAGTAATTATCTTAATTTACCAGTAATTATCGTAATATCAGTAAGAAAAATGCGTTTGTGCCTGATCTGGTTATCGAGAAAACCCACTAAGCGTTTTATATTCAGATAGATACCCCCAGCTTAACGCATTCTTTTCCCTAACATAATATCATAGTTCAAGGCTTGTTAAGTGTGCAGTTTCAATTCCAAAATCGAATCGATTAATTCAAATTAAAATATGAAAAGGTAGGTCATTAAAAAATTCTGATCAAAATTATACAATATTTACAACACCAGTATCTATGTAAGATCCGCTCATATACTCTGCGACGATCTTAAAGTAATACATACCTAAATCCTTCGGGTCTGATGATATGTTCACCATGAGTCCTACATCCTTACTCTCTCCTGAAGGAACATCTATTGAACCAGCAGTCCAGTTAAACCATGAAAGATTTGCTTGATATTCTGGTGGAATGCCAGATAGTGTAATCTCAAAATCTATGACGTCATCGAAGTTCTGTGTGTTTGTTATTCTCAAGGTGAAATTCTTGCAAGGTTCTGTAGTAGCATTTACATTTTGCGTACTTGGTAGAATATCAACTAAGACCCCTCCTGACGGCTGCTCTGGAACTTCTCCTCCACCGCCATTACCATAATCACTGAAATGAGAGACATTTGCCCATACGTAGTTCTCTTCGGTATTTACACCAGCACCATAGCACCATGAAGGATTCCCTGCGGAGACCAACCTCACCCACGTATTATTGGCCTCATCATAGTAGTACAATCGAAGCCTTTCTTCCCCAATACCTCCGAGTTTGCTCTCGTCATATGTTGTCTTGATTATCACCCAGCCCATGCTGGCTTTGAGGTTGTCACTTGCCTCAATGTTTATATACTCGCCTGTGCCAAGTGAGATTCTGGTAGTTCCTGTGTTCGGGACAGATGAATCTTGGATCTTTAGTGAGCCACCCACATAACTTTTGTTATTGCCTATAGTGAAAATTGCGCTATTTGCACCCAGATCTATTTCTGTAATATCCCCTTCCTTACCTGCGAGACTACTATCTTCTTTACCTGTGTAGGTCACAATATCGGAGATAGGGATTTCTTCTGATATTTCGTATATTGTATCTTCTATCTTTATTTTTCCAGATGTGATGTTCCCGGCATTTACAGTTGCATTTTCGAGTTTTATGTCTTTGAGTGCTGTGCCATTTATAGTGCTGTTGTAGATAGAAGAATCGGTGATTTGAGAATCGGTGATTGTTGAAGTGGTAATCAAAGAACTTACAATCGTTGACCTTATTATGGTCGAGTTTATAATCGTGGAAACCTCGTCGACCTTGCTGTTAATGATATTGTTGGTTCCAGTGTTGCCTGCAACTTTTGTGGTTGTTTTAATAATATCCGAGATACTGCTATCATTTTGCGATACCGCCTTCACATTCACCACAAATTCACCGACAACGGCAGAAGTAACATTCAGCTTTATTGTGGCACTATCACCAATAGTACCGCTTGGTTGAAGTGATACACTATATTTGCTCAGAATTGCTTTTGTTTCATTAAGGGTAATGTTCAAATTGAATGTATCCTGCGTGTTTCCAAGATTTGTGATAGTGAGCACGTAAAGTGCGTATTTACCGGGTTCAATTGTTTTCTTCTCTGCATCTATTCGTAAATCAACTCCGTATAAAGTTTCTTCGAGGTAAAGCATGCTGACAGTAATGCTTGCGTTCTGAGTCGTATCGTCCCGATCGGTTACTGTCACCACGGCAGTGTACATTCCATCGGAACTGTCATTCATGGTAAGCGTTACGTCAGCTGAATCGCCTTTTTCAAGAGAGATAGAAGTGGTGCTCAAATCTACTATATCTGAGGTATTCGTAACGCTCAGGTCGTAGGTATGGTATGTTACCCCGGTGTTCTCGATCATGATGGTGAAGGAGGACTCGTTTCCGAGATAAAGGATTTTTGATGAAGGTGCGGCTTTTAGGCTAACCGCAGGTACAATAATAGTGGAAACTGACTTCGTATCAGATGCATGTGAAGATGCAACAGTTACAATCGAGGTATAGGTCTTTATCTCGGTGCCGCTCACGGTCAGTGTGGTTGACTTCGTATCGCCTGCTGGAACGGTCAGACTGTTTGTGCCAAGCGTTCCGAGTGTTGTAGTGAGGTTGTAGGTGTCTTCCCTATTCCCTATATTCATTACGGTTATGGTGTAAACAACGTCGTCATTCTTTTCAATCTCTCTGCTCGCTGGAGAGATGAACATGCCAACACCATATTTATCTTCCTCCTGGAACGTGGCCGTGAACTTTATGCTGTCCATCTTGTTTGAATTTCCTTGAGAAGTTGCATTTACACGTGCCCAGTATGTGCCCGCTGAGCCTTTCACCGATAGCACGACCTCTCCCGTGGCCCCAGATGCAAGGCTTATGCTGTTAGTGGATACATAGGCGAAGTCCAGCTCAGATTGTTTTGAAAGCGTCAAATCGAAGGTATCTGCGGTGTTCCCGGTGTTCTCAATGGTTATTGCATAGGTAAGCATATCCCCTGTGGAAGCAGTTTTTGATGTTGCATCAGCGGTCATGACAACGCCATGGTTCAAGACATAGGTTGTGGTTTTTACCGTGTCACTCTTCTCAGGGTCAGTTTTTGACTCTGAAATCACTTCGACCTCGTACCGCCCTCCCTCGGAATCGCTAACATTCAGCAAGATCGTTTCTGAACCACCGGCAGACAGTTCGGAAATACTATCCGCCGATATTGTGGCAGTATCGGCCCTAGGATTGATCAATATGAGATCATACGTATCAGGCTGGTTTCCAGTGTTTTTAATTGTTAGAATATAGGAGGCTTTTTCGCTCTGGTTTACGAATTTAGAGGTCTCATCAACACTCAATGCTACGCCGTAAACCTGTGCTTTGCCAACGGTTAACGTCATCTTTTTAGTATCTTTATCTTCAACGCCTCCAGCAGTAATGGTACTAGCAGTCACGGTCATGACATAACTTCCAGTCGTAGCGCTACTCACGTTAAGCTTTATTTCTGAGGATTCTCCGACATCCAATGTTATAGTTGTAGCGGAAAGCTGTCCGATTCCTGTTGCACTTAAATTGTATGTATGTTGTATATTACCGATATTCTTGAGCGTTAAAATATATGTAGCATTTTCGTTGATGTTAACAGAAAGCTTTAATGTATCCACCCTTAACGATAATGCCTTTATAACCGTCGTATGTACCTGAACGCTTGCTGAAGCATTTGAATATGAGGAACTGGCGGTTATTTGTGTTAAATGGTTTTTCTTCGGCGTTAAACCATACACATTGAGTATGACATTTGCAGAGCCCCCGGCAGGGATAGTAACAGTCGATGTATTCAAATAAGCAGTAATTCCTTTTTGAGTGGACTCAGATAGCGTGTATGTATCCTCTTGATTCCCAGTATTTTTTATAGTTAGTATATACAAAGCGTTTTCATTTCGCTCGACAGATTGAAAACTTTTATCTGAAGAGATGCTCACGCCGTATATATCTGCTGTGGAAACCCCCGTTATAACTGTTAAGCTACTGTTTTTAGATGTGTTACCAGTAGAAGTTCCAGTAATGGTTGTGATGTATGTTCCATTTTCGGAATCTCTTACTGTAAGCTTAATATTAGTTGAAGCACCTGCATCAAGCTGAACCAAGTCATTGGTCATTTCAGCGGTGTCTGCGGTACTTTCAACAGTTAAGTAGAAAACATCTCTTAATGTTCCGTTGTTTTTGATTATAATGGTATAGTTCGCATTTTCATCTGAAAAAACGGACTGCTGAATTGGAGTATCTGTCGTGATTGTTGGTGCTACTCCATCTGTGCTCCAGCTAACACTCCAATCGTGCAGTAAGGGTGTGTTAGAACCATTTGCCCTATATAACAAGGCATACAACCTGATTGAGGTATTTGCAATTGAAATAGAAGAAATATCATATCCTTCCTTCGCCTGAGTTGCTGTTATTCCTGAGATTAAAGTTGAATTTGTTGCATTTAAAATAGAAAAGGTGATATCCGTTCCTTCTTGCAATGTAGTGTTCGCATAGAATTTATCCCAACCTGCTAAATAATCGGGCTTTATCTCTACCGATATTAGATCTCCCGACCAATAACAAAATTCACTGTATTTTAGTATAGCTCCATGGTCTCCAGCGTTATCGCCTACCGCCCAACCTGTGTTTGGATTGACAAAATAAACGACCTTTAACTTTTCTTGTATAGGACTTATTTGGCTGCCCCAGGTTGTTCCGCCATCGTTTGTGGTCAGGATGGTTCCGCCATCTCCTACCGCCCAACCTGTGTTTGGATCAACAAAATAAATGCCATTTAAATTTTCGATGTTAGGACTTGTTTGACTGTACCAGGTTGTTCCGCCATCTCTTGTGGTCAGGATGGTCGCTCTATCTCCTACCGCCCAACCTGTGTTTGAATCAACAAAATAAATGCCATTTAAATTTT
>JBHPDI010000044.1:0-8558 GCA_042577985.1 Halobacteriota archaeon
GTCTAATGAAGAAGTATCTAAAAAAACAATGATGCCATTAGAGATTATTAAAAAAATAATAGAAGACATAAATGGATGAACGCTCTCTTTCCCAACTTGCTCCGTTTCACTCCGCACCACGCTGCACTCTCAGTCCGCTTCGTTTCGTTCAGGACACATAATATCGGATAAATAGAACTCAATCCAAAATCGATTAATTTTCATATACTTAACAAGTTATATACCTAATAAAGTTATGAAATACTGATTAGGTGACGTATTATGGAAAATAAAAAGGATAAGTCAAAAGCTGATACTGTCGGAGGTCTTGTTTTTGTTGGTCCATTCATGATTGGCCTTGGCCTTGGAATGTATTACGGAATCACGGCTGTCGGTACATTGGTTGGACTTGGCGTAGGATTCATCTGTTTTGGATTGGTCAAGGCTTTTATGAAGGGATAATTTCATCCTTTGTTATTATCTATTATAGATTCAGCACTTTGACCTTTCCAAGATTGTACTCTCCCAGCGTAGGTTTGGAAAAAAAAAAGACAAAGAGCATAGAATTAATACTATTTTTAATACCTCTAGAGAAATCGATAGCATTGGGCTTATTGATTGCAGAGGGCTTATTAATACAGATGAAGACATTCCAAAATCGATTAATTCATTTTAAGTTTCGCTATGTTACGTCTTTGGTAGTAAAGTAATTTAATTAGGTCAAAAACCAGAAACAACATTTTGGAAATGTATATTTAAGGAGTTAATCTAATAAGGACTATTGGGGATCAGGTAGGTAAATTGAAATGAAAAACATTATCGCCGATATGTCACCACGCAAAGCTGCAATAGCTGTAGGAATCGCGTTTATAATCTCGATTTTCATCGTAACCTTCATTGATGATTTTGTTCTCTCCAATTTTATTGTGCCGGGGGATACAGCAACATTAGCCAGCGATATTGAGGCTGATGGGAGGCTATTTGGTATCGCTGTTGGTGGTTATCTGATTGTCCTTGTGCTTGATTCGATTATTGGTCTGGCACTTTATGTAGTGCTCAAACCAGCAAACAAGAAGCTCGCATCACTTACGGCAGTTCTCAGGCTGCTATACGCTTGTACTTTGGTAATTGGATTGTTTGCTCTGACATTTCAAATTATCAATGTTTACGGCTATGCATCCATAAAACTTTTAGGATACACATTTTTTGCCTCACATATCTTTATACTTGGCTATTCGGTCCTCAAGTCAAAATATATCCCGAAAATCCTTGGTATTTTATTGATATTTGCATCGTTTACATATATTGTATTTTTTGTAGATCTCCATCTACCCGAAACACTTCAGGTAATTATTATGTTAACAATGCTTGTTGCGGAACTTTCACTTAGCATTTGGCTTTTGGTGAAAAGAGGCAAACTACCCGAAATGAAGAATCGGGATGAGACACCTGCGTAGAAGACAGAAGCAAAGATCGAAACCAAACCTGAAGAGAAAAAAGGACACAAGAAGGGAAATGTAGTAATAACAGTGGTATGAACAAATAAGCAGATAGACAAAGTACTAATTTCAAAATCGATTAATTCATTTCAAGTTTCGCTATGGATCAATAAACGAACAAAAAGATCCCAATTACGAAATGCCTTTTTTCTGCGGAAAAAAAATAATTAGTAAATTTTATATAGCTCATTATGTTTAATGTTTTATAGGTGAATATCATGGAAGGAGAAATTGATTGTGAGAGTCGTTGGACTAAGCATAGTAACAGAAATGACACTGCAGGTTTCATATGGGTCTTGGGTTTTATCGGTGCTGCAGTGTACTATATCGGTCAGGCAACAACACTTTGGACGGGCGTGATCGGATTTTTGAAGGCAATGGTTTGGCCTGCTTTTCTGGTCTATGAATTGCTTAAATATTTGGGGGCATAGTTTTTCTGATTAATGTTTCATAGAGGCGGAATAATTCGATTCGATTAATTCATTTTAGATTTCTCTTATGGCACATCTTCGAAAATAAAGTAAAGTAATCAACTTACATCAAAAGTAAGAAAAATGCTTTTATGTCTTGTTATCGAGAGAATCCGCTAAGTGCTTTAGATCCTGATGTATTTATTGTTAATTACTGGATAAACACACGGTTAGTAATTGCCCAAGTAGAATTTTTGTGTTAATTCATGCATTATTTTCCTGGTTTGTCCCTCTAACTGCTTCAGCGTAATACCTTGCTGTTACACCGTACGAAAACACTGTGACTAATGCGCCTCCAACCGCCAGAATAAGTATGGGTATCAAGAGCATTGGCATCGAATCCATTGCATGCGAAAGAATGTCCAGAGGGTTTAATCCAATAGTACTAGAGATGAAGAAAAAAATTCCTATGACAAATGGCACCGCAAATATGAAGAGTATAATCAGACTCACAACAGTCGAGAGAAGCCACATAATAAGGACTTGTGATGCATTATCCATAAAATGGTGAATGCTTGCGGAAATTGAATCAATGGCTCCACTTTCACCTAAAATGATGTAGGGATATGTCACAAAGACAGCCAGTGCTATTAGAATATTTTTAATGAAATTTAAAAAAGGGCCAATGTAAGGAATTATACTCACAAGACTTAAGAAAACAGAAATAAAAATGATGAGAAGGGTTGCACCCACTAAACTTAAGATCTTGCCTTTTGTGAATTCAAGAGCGCTTACCAAGGGGACTTGTTCTCCTCTGGCATCTCCCCCCACTTGTTTTATAATTATTCCTCCGACAAATACGTCTAAAACAGAAAGTATTATTATAAGGAGAAAGATCAGGACAAACCACTGTAATAATTCTAAAAGCATAATTAGTGGCGATACCGTTATAACTTTGAAATTCTCAATTAGATACCCCATAAAGAAAAACCAAATCGAGCTAATAGCAAGGACTTCAAGAATTGTAAGTCCGATCATTGGCAAGCTTCTTTTGCTAAATGCATCTTTTTTTAGTGCGTTGGTTATTATATCTCCGTAATTAATTTCAGACATTTACGTACGACCTCCAGAATGAAAATTTATTCAATGGCAAAGGTTGTTATCCAGTTATATTTCACCCCTTAATATATGTAGCTATCAATTCAGGCTTTTAAACGGATAACTCATTTCAAAAACGATTAAATTGATTCTAAAAACGGCAATTAATCTTCATTTTTATATTTCTATGGTTGGAATCCATAACCATTACTATTATGAAAAATTAATACACTCGAAACTTTAGTATGAAGAGCACTCAAAAAGCTTAAATATAGTAAATTGAAAAAATATTGCAATTCAATTTGTATTTTAACGGAGTTGACAAATGTGGTCAGGAACACGAAACAGGACAAGACTGGTTTTCTGCTGACATTCGTCATCCTGTTCGCATTTTGGGCGATATTGTCAACGTTCTTCGACGTCGTTCATCTTTCCTTAGGAATAATTTCTTCCCTACTCGTCACATACTCTTCCTACGATCTACTGATGAGACCTAGTGGGAGTGTCAAACACGTCTTAGATATACTGAGAAATTTTCTCAGATTTCCCATGTATGCCTTCTGGCTCATAGGTCAGATCATCCAATCCAACATCGATGTCGTGCGAATAGTGTTAGATCCCAAACTGCCGATATCTCCCCTGATCATAAAGTTTAAATCAGACCTTCCACACGATGTTGCACTCACCACGCTAGCAAACTCAATCACACTAACTCCGGGCACTTTGACTTTGGACATCGATGAAAATAAGACGTATTACATCCATTGTCTCACAAAAAAACATGGAGACCAGCTTTTAAAAGGAGATATGCAGGCAAGAGTAGCCGCTGTCTATGGAGGGAGTCCTAGATGATGGGCGAGGCATTTCTGTGGACAGGCTTGGTGATAACCCTGGCAGCAGCCCTATGTCTCTATAGAGTCCTAAAAGGGCCGACAGTCCCAGATCGGATCGTTGCCGTGAATGTAATCGGCACTTATGCCCTGGTCGTTTTAGTTCTCATTGCATACGTCAGTGGGCAGGTGATGTTCATCGACATCGCACTAACATATGCATTACTAAACTTCTTGATAGCGATTATTGCCGCAAGATATCTAGGAACCGGGAGGGTATTTGGATGATACTTCTTGACATCATGTCGGTTATCTTCCTCTTCGCAGGGGCATTCTTTTTCATAGCTGGGTCGATAGGCCTGAATAGATTAGTAGATGTGTATACGAGACTACATGCGACTACAACATGTGATACGCTGGGACAGGCATTGATCTTGATTGGGGTGATATTGTATGAGGGGTGGACTCTCACAAGCATCAAGCTCCTTTTCATCATAATATTCGTCTTAGTAACAAACCCCACCGCAGCACATGCTATGGCGAAAGGGGCATACCTGCATGGAGTAAAACCATGCGACCAGACATGCCTAGACATGTACAAAGAAAAATCAGAGGAGATGTTATCATGATATGGGTGCTTGACATCGTGCTCCTAATCCTCTTAGTTATCACCGCTATTGCAGTAGTCATCAGCAGGGACTTGCTTGTTGCAGCGGTCATCTTCGCTGTCTATAGTTTGATCATGGCAGTGGTATATGTTCAGCTTAATTCCCCTGACGTGGGATTAACGGAGGCGGCGGTTGGAGCTGGGGTTACGACCGTCTTGTTCATCCTAGCCATCGCTAGGACAGCTAGAATGGAGGAGGACTTAAGTTGAGAATCATTCCGTCCATGTTCATATTGTTCATCGGGGTAATGCTCGCGGTAGCTGTGGCAGGCATGCCAGAGTTTGGTGACCCTAATGCTCCAGCGAACACACACGTTGCACCATATTATAGGGAGCATTGTCTTGAAGATACAGGTATTACTGAAATAGTGACGGCAGTCGTTGTTTCCTACAGGGGGTATGACACACTCGGCGAGGTTACTGTGATATTTACTGCCGGAATGGGAGTTATAGCACTACTTGGGAGGAGATAGTTTGTCAGATGTAGAGGTGCTTTTTGGAGATGATGTAATCGTTAGAACGATTGCAAGACTATTGACTCCGTTTATACAGTTGTTTGGACTCTACGTCATCATGCACGGTCATGCATCTCCTGGGGGTGGCTTTCAGGGTGGTGTGATCATTGGAGCCAGCTTCATCTTGCTCGCTCTATCACTTGGCTTGCCCGAGGCAAAGGAGAGATTCAAAGAGAGGGTACGATTGCCCTTGGAGAGTACAGGCGTTTTACTCTATGCATTGATTGGAATAGCATGCATTTTGGCTGGAGGATATTTCTTGCAGTATAGGATAGCATTTCTATTCCCTCCTCATGTGGTCAGCGAAATACTGATATCAGCAGTTGAAATCGGCATCGGCATCACTGTCATGGCGATGATCGTAACGATTTTTTACTCGATGGCAGGTGATTAGGTGGTCAACGTTGAGTTCTTGATCGGACACTATAACTATTGGACTGTGGTCGTCCTTTTCCTGATCGGGCTTTACACGATGATCGTGAAGAAGAACCTGATCAAGAAATTCATGGGACTAAACATCATGGACACAGCGATATTCCTGTTTTACATATCCATAGGAGATGTGGAGGGCGGGGTTGCGCCGATCATTGCACATGATGGCGCAGAGGTCATCTATGTGAATCCCTTGCCCTCTGTACTCATACTCACTGCAATAGTGGTGGCCGTTAGCACGACAGCGCTTGCGCTTAGCATAATAATCAAGATTTATGAAAAATATGGGACGCTCGACTCAGAGAGATTGGTGGAGTTGATGTGATGGGGGCTTCACATCTACCAATACTCGTAGTTCTGATACCACTGGTAACGGCATACCTAACTCCAATACTTGGATGGAAGGATAAAAGAATTTGCAGCCCCCTAGCGATGGTCTCTATGGCCCTCACCTTTCTCGCATCACTCATTCTAGCAAGATCGGTGCTAAATGAGGGGATAATCTCTTACCATATGGGTGGATTTATGCCTCCGTTTGGAATAGAGTTGACCGTGGACTTCTTCGGCGCATACATGTGCATCGTAATCTCATTTGTGACTTTGATGGCTACGATATATTCCAAAGAATATATTGCTAAGGAACTGCATGAATCCAAGACCATCCCATACTACACTTTATTAATGCTAATGACAGGCGGTATGATGGGTGCATCTATAACTGGGGACTTGTTCAATCTATTTGTCTTCTTCGAGATCCTGTCGATATCATCCTATGCATTGGTGGCAATCACCGGAAAAAAAGTTGCGATATTGGCAAGTTATAAATACTTGTTACTAGGTGCGATCGGCTCCAGTTTTATGCTAATGGGCATAGCATACCTATACATAAGCACTGGCACGCTGAACATGGCAGATTTGTCTGCAAGATTGCCAAGTGTGTATAGCGTCTGGAGCAGCTCTTGGACCCTCCTAGTGGCGTTAGCCCTCTTCATAGTGGGCTTCAGCATCAAAGCAGCGCTATTCCCACTACACACATGGCTGCCAGATGCCCATTCCATGGCGCCATCATCTATAAGCGCTGTTCTATCTGGACTAGTGATAAAAGTAGGAGCCTTGGCCCTCATTCGAGTGCTATTCAACGTATTTCAGCCAGAATTTGTCATAGAAACGATGCCTGTTACCTCTATAATTTCATGGATGGCCGCAGCGGCGATCATCGTTGGTTCATTGTTTGCGATATCCCAGACTGATCTCAAAAGAATGCTGGCATATTCAAGCGTTACTCAGATAGGCTATGTGATGTTAGGTGTGGGAATAGCCACTCAAATAGGCTTGAGCGGGGGGATATTGCACATCATCAATCACGCTTTCATGAAAGGGTGTCTGTTCCTTTGTGCAGGTGCAATCATCTATAAGACAGGACTAAGAAACATTCGCGATTTTGGTGGCTTGGGGAGTAGAATGCCGATTACGATGGCATCGTTCACGTTGGCTGCATTCTCGATGGTGGGCATTCCGCCTACCTGTGGATTCGTAAGTAAGTGGTATCTAGCTTTGGGGGCCTTGGATTCGGGGGCTTGGATATTCATCATCGTCATATTGTTGAGCAGTTTGCTGAATGCCATATATTATCTTAGAGTCTTGAACATCGCGTACTTTGGCGTTCCTAGGGGAGAGATTAAGAGGGATGAGGCCCCCACCATGATGCTCATCCCAATCGTGATCTTGGCAGCGGGATGCCTAATTTTGGGTGTTGGTGCAAGATTGCCATTGACGATAGTGACGCCAGCCGCTAAGGCGCTATTAGGATTGTAGGAGGAGAGAAATGGAACCAGTATATTCGATGAGACCCGTTCTTGCCATACTCGTATCATTGGTCTGTGCAGTATTGATCCTAGCATCTGGTGAGAGGCGTAGAAATCTCAGAGAGTTTTGGACCCTTCTTGCGGCTTTCTCAAAGTTCGTGATCGTCATTTCGATGCTCCCCCTCGTGATGAACGGAGGGGTCTATGAGTTCACTGTGATGTCCATTTTACCTGGAATACCACTCCACTTCAGGGTGGATGCCCTTGGCATCTTATTCGCAACTTTGGCATCTATGCTATGGATTATGACTTCGGTGTACTCGATAGGATATATGAGGAAGCTTCGCGAACATGCACAGACAAGATATTTCTTCTGCTTTGCCGTATGTTTATCTTCAGCTATTGGGATAGCTTTTGCAGCCAATCTGTTAACATTGTTCATATTTTATGAGGTTATGACAATCGCCACCTATCCATTAGTCATACATAAAGAGACACCAGAGGCACTGAGAGCCGGGAGGAAATATCTGATCTATCTTTTGACCGGCGGTATCCTCATCTTGCTTGGCATGGTTATAACGTATTCTCTAACTGGCACTCTCTCCTTCGCCGATAATGGCATACTGGCTGGCAACGGATCAACGCAGGTGCTCAGGGCGTTGTTTGCGATATTTATTGTAGGATTTGGTATGAAGGCCGCCCTCATGCCTCTCCATGGCTGGCTGCCAAGTGCCATGATAGCACCAACTCCAGTCAGTTCACTATTGCATGCCGTGGCGGTGGTTAAAGCAGGCGTCTTTGGGATCATGCGAATCGTATGTCACGTGTATGGAATAGAACTCATGGCTGATATTGGAGTGGCATTGCCCCTTGCCATCGTGGCTTCGTTCACGATTATCATGGCATCGATTTTTGCTTTAGCGCAAGACAATCTAAAGAGAAGACTTGCATATTCCACGATCAGCCAACTATCCTATATCATATTGGGCGCTGCATTGTTAAGCCCGAGCGGATTGACTGGTGGGATATTGCACATCGCCAACCATGGATTCATGAAGATCACCTTGTTCTTCTGCGCTGGCGCCATATTCGTCGTGACTGGAAAAAAGAACATAAGTGAGATGAATGGTTTGGGAAGGAGGATGCCAGTTACTATGACTATGTTTTTCATCGCTGCACTTGGAATGTGTGGATTTCCGCCTGTTTCCGGTTTCATCAGCAAGTGGTACTTGTGCATGGGGGCTTTGGAGGCAGGAGGGCTATTCTTTTTCTTCATGCTACTGGTGAGTTCATTGATGAACGTTGCATACTTCTTCCCGATCG
>JBHPDI010000045.1:0-8250 GCA_042577985.1 Halobacteriota archaeon
TATTTTTTTATGATTTTTGCGCGCGGAGATTTACTAAGTTCTTCGTTGCCGGTGAAGAACATTGCCTTCCATGCCTGTGTAAGTTTCAGATCCAACTGCAGAATACCAACATGTATGAACAGGTCTAAGACGAAGTAGTACATCGTGCCGAGGTGCAGCGTTCTAGAGAATGCCATTGCATCCATTCCAGACGGTATGATCCATGTGACAACGCCGATTATGGCTGCGCCTATGTTGAGTCCCAAGACGCTCCAGTTGGCATCATACATGACGATGCCTGTCAGTGTGATGAGAATGATTGCGATTGCCTCTAGAGGTAGCAGTATCTTCGTGATTGGGTGGGCTCTGTTTACGTAGGTCCCAGTCTTCTCGTCATAGATTGTGAGGGCCGGATATTCCTTTTGTTTCCCAAAGAAGTTGAGCAGTATGGCCTTTAGTCGCCGTGCATCCTCTATACCAAACATATTCGCCTTCATGAAGTGCTTGATTCCTTGCTTCATGCCGGAATGTTTGATACTCTCCAAGGCTTCCAAGGTCATGCCGTAGGGTAGTAACATGATGTTTGAGACAAGAAATCCACACACTGCAATCATGTGTAAAGACCGTGCAGCTGAGTACGTGGCAGGGAAGCCCCAGCCCAAGTAGATTTTGAAGCCTGTGACGATCAGTATCAGAGTTGTAATCATATGCACCAAGTGCATCATCCTCATGGGCAGGTTCCATCTCTCTGCTATGTTTTTAGCCATTTCAACCTCCTAGAGCAGTTTGATCTCGTATTTCTTTTGGGTCTTCATGTCAATAGTATGCACCGCACAGGCTATACATGGATCGTATGACCTACCCACGTGGAATATGGCTGTTGGATTCTCGTTCTCTTGGGACAGCGATATTGCACCCAGTGTGCTGAGCACATTATCAACCGGACCGACCTTGCTGCCCACAAGCCCTAGCTCCGTCGGACCAAGTTTGCCATTAGCATCTCTGGGCGATAGATTCCATGTCGATGGAACCACTGGCTGATAGCTCTTGATCTTCGAGTCGCCGTCTGTCACGATCCAGTGTCCCAATGAACCTCTCGGACCTTCCCAGAGACCCACGCCTTTGCTGTTCTTAGCCATCGATAGATCTGCATGCGTGTAGAATTTGCCGTTTGGATCTAGGTCAACTAGCACCCATTTCTTGAGTTCTCTGGCTAGGATGATTGTCTCTTGCGCTCTTGCCAGCATTCTCGTGTAGACGTTTGCAGGCGAGTAGCCGTTCTGCAAGAATGCTTCTGCAATTCCCATGACCAAGGGCTCTTGGACATTGATCATTCTCGATAGCGGTCCTACCTCACATGGTATTCCCTTATATCTTGGTGCTTTTAGCCAGCTGTACTTTGAGGTCGGATCGTCATATTTGATATCTGCTGCCGTTTTAACGGGCTCAGTCTCCCCGCTCCATGGGTGTAGGTCATTGCCACTCGTGTAGAATGAGTGTGCAACATGCTCTGTCACATTTTGATGATCGAAATTCTCGTACTTGAGATCTCCACTGGTAAAGCCTGATGTGATGAAGCGTTCCCCCTTTGGGCTGGTCGGATCATATCCCTCTTTGATGGCATAGTATACACCATACGAAAGGAAGCCTATCTTCGTTGGGTCCAATGGATATCCGCCGATAGTATCCAACTTAAGGCTGGCGGGCAATCCTAACAAAGTCTCTCCTATGAGTTCTGAGCCGAACGCTGCGAACAATGCAACATCGCTCCATCCCGCCTCTCTGGAGAAATCGTCGGTTGGTAGACTTCCCAATATGTCCAACACGTTTGCCACTGCCTTATCCTTGCTGACATCATGTGTTAGTCCAAGCCATGCATCTGCGACCTCCAAAGGATCTGTTATACCAAGCAACGCATCTAATCCTAACGCATAATGGTTGACAAACTCCATAACTCTCACGTAGTGGGATGCGATTTTACCTATGTCTCCGAGTGTTGGTGTGCAAGTTACACCGCCAACAATGGTAGTCGCTTGGTGGGGCATCTTACCTCCCAAAATGGCTTCTGCCTCCTGTAATGCCTTCTTCTCTGGAATTGCTGCCAGGTAAGAGCTTCCTGGTGGAACTGCTTTGCCCTCTATGGAATAACTGATGGGTGCAAATCTACCCACGAGTTCGTCCCAGACAGGCTTTAGGTTGACAGTTTCCAGAATAGTATTGTATGTTGGATGTGCCAGATCCGGCAACCAGAGAACCCAGATGTGCGTAGCATGACTTGCTACGGCGTTCAGACCCTGTAGGATGTTCCTCACAACCAACGCATCCTTTGGTATGGAGCCTGCTATGCCGAACGCATCATCCAATGCATTGGCCGATGCCATCGAATGGCAGGTCGGACACACTCCGCATATGCGTTGGGTTAGCCTGGCTGCATCTCTTGGATCCCTGCCCTTGAAAATCTGTTCAAACCCCCTATACATCGTCCCAGAGCTATGTGCATTCGTGATCACACCATCGCTGACTTCCGCTGTGAGTCTCAAGTGCCCCTCAATCCTTGTCAATGGATCTACTACTACTATCGTCATCGCTTAGTCCTCCTTATCCTTCATGGCAATTCTGCGCACTGCATGCGCTCCAACACCTATGGCTGCTGCCCCTATTGCAACCTTAGCTATGGTGTCTATATCAGCGCCTACGAGTGTCGACATCTGCTCCATTCCTACAAAGAAGGGAGACGTACCATCTGGAAATACTGGCTCCACACAACCGATACACGGTGAACCTGCTTGGGTACACATATTCACCGAAGCATTCCAAAGTCGTGTTGCACAGTCTGCATGGGTTATCGGTGCCTTACATCCGAGTTTCCATAGACAATGGCCCTCGGCAAATTCAGTGTCCAATTGACCAAGGTCATAGAAACCACGCCTGGGACAGTTCTCGTGTATGGTGTAGTCTGGTGGGAAGAACACTGTTGGTCTGTTGTATCTGTCCAATTCGATTAGCCCTCCCTTACCGATTATGATTGACGCCAACGTCAACATTAACCAGTCCGGATGTGCTGGGCAGCCTGGAATGTTCACCACAGGCAAACCTGCTTTTGATACATAGTTAGATCCAAGAAATCCGCCTTTCGCAGTTTGTAAGAATTGTGCTCCCATGTTGCCAGTTACAGAGCCTTTTGCAGCCGGAATGCCGCCATATGTTGCACACATGCCAATGGATACAACGTATGATGCTTGGTCAGCACATCGTTTGACCATTTCACTGAAAGGATTTCCTCCTATTGTGGTGTACCTGCCAGAGCCCTCCGGTCCGTCTGCGATCGCGCCCTCTATGACCAATACATCCAATGGCTTCGCACCAGTCATGTATTCCTCAAGTGCTAACTCTGAGTTAAGCTCTGAAGTGCCAACCAATCTTCCATCCACAAAAACGCCTTGCTGCATCATGATAGTTTCATGGTAACCCACGTGTACACCTAGCCTTGTGATTGCCTGTATGACATCCGGATATGCGGCGTTGAGGAATGATTCAGAACAACCAGCACAATCTGCGCCCTCTAACCAAACGATATTTGTGTTTGAGAGCTCTAGAGCTCTGACAATATCTGACTTGTAGGTTCCTATAAAAGCGGCCGTACCCATGGCTGCAGCCACTTTTAGAAAAGTCCTCCTGTCTAATTTACTTATATCTAAATTGTCAAAGTTCACGTTTACACCCCTTAAACAGCGAACACTGTTTTTAATTTAATGTAATCAAGCATAATATCTGATATAAAGTTACCCTGACATATTCAGGCAATAATAATCAATATTATCTGGAGAAAAATAATATGGAAGAGGACAAGGCTCTCTTTTAAGCGTTCTTCATACTTACCTCCCTCAAGCGGCATGCAGTATTCATTGTACGCAGTTTTTTTGTTACAACCTCTTCAAAAAACTATGATATTTTTTTCATTGGAACTACATCTTTTTTTCGAGAAAAGAATACTTACTCGATGCAAGGTCTTTACATCTCAAAAAGTCGAACATGAAATTTTACTTGAACGAGGCAATGTATGGGTTTCTGCGGGGATGTGGTGAGAAATCTATAAATGTAATGTAAAATGGTGCACAGTTCGAAATGATAATCCAAATTAACCAAGGGGCTACATACATTGGTATATGGGTAAAAATGGCAATATTGTCTTGTTTGCCAATTAATAATCTATATAGGTTGAATCATAGTTTAAATAGTGAATAAAAAAGGCGTGAAGATTAAAAAATAAGATGGGGTGGTGTTAATGGATCTCGAGGGCTATGCTAAGCGTGCTCTGCGTAGGGGTGAGAATCACGATAACATAATGCGCAAATTAATAGAGCGCATTATTGAGGTCAAGGACATATCTGGAGACAAAGCCAGCATCCTTGCTAAAGCCGTTCTGGAGGAGGCGAAGGTAACGTTACGTCCTGATGCAGATATAATGTCTTTCTCAGCCTCAGGTGTTACAATGGGTGAGTTCGGCGTTGGATCCCGTGGCCATGGAGATTTTTATGCTCATCAAAAAATTGCTGATATAATCGGAGATACAAGTGCTTTTATCGATTCAAGCCAAATGGATGATTCCGGAGTCGTTTTAGTAGACGGCAAATATATCGTCCTTACTGTTGACGGAATGCACTCTCGCTTAAGTGATTTCCCGTTTCTGGCAGGATTTCATGTAACCAGGGCGGCATTACGTGACATATATGTCATGGGTGCCCGTCCTATTATGCTTTTTTCTGATATTCATTTGGCGGATGATGGAGATGTTTCCAAGATATTCGACTACACTGCTGGCATCGCCACTGTATCAGAACTCGTCGACGTTCCACTGGTCACAGGAAGTACACTTCGCATTGGGGGAGATATGGTTATTGGAGATAGAATGACTGGGTGTGTTGGCGCAGTTGGCATTGCTTATACGTTGACTGCTCGAAAAGATGCACAATCAGGAGATGTGATCCTAATAACTGAGGGAGCTGGTGGTGGGACCATATCTACGACTGCTCTTTATTTTGGGAAGTCAGATGTCGTTATGGAAACCCTTAATACGAGATTTTTGGATGCATGCAAGTTGTTGTTAGATAGCGATATTGTAGACAAGATACATGCTATGACCGACATCACCAACGGGGGTGTTAGAGGGGATGCAACCGAGATATCGAAGACAGCAGGAGTAAAACTCGTTTTTATTGAGGAGAAAATTCGCTCATTAATCAATACAACAGTGCTCAGAATGCTGGATGAATTAGATATCGATTATCTGGGCGTTTCGTTGGATGCGCTTTTGATAATTGCACCTAAAAACGTAGCAGAAGATGTGTTGAAAGTGCTGCGCAAGCACAATATTTCGGTAGATATTGTGGGGCATATAGAAGAGGGATCGGGCGTAGTGCTCATCAAAAACGGGGATAGCCACGAATTAACTCCAAAATTCCGAGAATCAGCTTATACGCCAATTAAGAAGGTTGTAGGCGAATCTCCTAGTGTCGGGCTTTCTCAGATGCAAAAAAAAGTGGATGGGGCAGCTGATAGAGCAAAGGAAAAGAAGCAAAATGTACTGGAATTCATTTTGGGTAAAAAGCCTTAAATCTAAAGCGGAAATATAATGATGTTTGATGATAGGATCACAAGAGCTGCTACTGATATTCGTGACGGTTTTGTTGTTATTCGGTGCGAACAAGCTGCCAGAATTAGCTAGTTCTATGGGCAAGGCCTTAGGCGAATTCAAGAAGGCTCAAAGGGAAATAGAATATGAACTGAGTTTTGAGTATAAAAATCAAAAGAAAATTGCTGATAAAGAAAAATTAGATAAACTAAAGAAGATGTCCGAAGAACATGGCATCGATACTGAAGGCAAGACAGAAGATGAATTGCTGGAGGCTATCCAGGAAATACTCAGCAAAAAAGTTAAGGAACAGAACGTTTAATAAGAACGTTTAATATCTATTATCGCTATAATAGGTTGGGTGATAAAAAAATGATTGGAGGAATTGGACCTAATGAACTCTTGATAATATTTGCGGTCATAGTCCTGCTCTTCGGGGCGACTAAGTTACCAGAGCTAGCGAAATCCATGGGCAAGTCGATGGGCGAGTTCAAGAAGGCACAAAAAGAAGCAGAGATCGAGCTGAAGCATTTTGAGAAGTCCTTAGAGGACACAACTGTAGAGGAAAAGGAGACCAAGATAAAGAAGAGGGCGGAAGAACTTGGCATCGATACTGAAGGCAAGACAGACGATGAATTGTTGGATGCCATTCAGGAAGAGATGAGCAAACAAGCAGAGGAACAGGAAGCTTAAGTTTCACTATCGACATAAGACGTTGGTTGATAATCATGGTCCCTATAGGAACAACTGAGATTCTACTCATATTTGGAGTTATAGTGTTGCTCTTTGGAGCGACTAAGTTACCAGAGCTAGCGAAATCCATGGGCAAGTCGATGGGCGAGTTCAAGAAGGCACAAAAAGAAGCAGAGATCGAGCTGAAGCATTTTGAGCGATCATTGGGGGAAACCACTGTAGACGAGAAGAAGGTTAAGATAAAGAAAACAGCAGAAGAACTTGGCATCGATACCGAAGGCAAGACAGAAGATGAATTACTGGATGCCATTCAGGACACGCTGAGCAAGAGAGAGGAAGTAAATTAATTTTGAAGCGGGGTGGGGTAGTCAGGAGATCCCGACGGGCTCATAGCCAACTTTTAATAAAAAGGTGGTTTTTGCTCCACAGAAATGCCTTCTTTCTTCAAAATCAGGAGAATAAGGCAAATCAAAAAGTGCTAAACTCACAAGTTCTCGATAGCACTATAAAAATCATGGTTAAGGCAGAACACCTCCAATGGAGGATGATTGATCCTTGAAAGGATTGTTGGTGAGAGACCCGTAGATCGGTGGTTCAAATCCACTCCCCGCTATTATCGGACCCGTAGAGTATTAACTAAATTAAATTAGATTTTTATAAAAAAAATGAAGGTGAAAATCTATTCCACCTTGATTGAAGCCCCCTCTTTTTTAAGATTTGATCGCTTGAGAGTTACATCTAGAACCCCATTCTTGTAGCTGGCTTTTGCACTGTCTGTGTGCACACTTACAGGTAGTTCGACATGTTCGGAGTATTCCGTATTTTCAGTCTTAGCACTAATTTCCAGTGAAGTTTCAGTTGCATCTAGTTTTATATCTTCTTTGTCAACGCCAGGCATCTCTGCAACCACATGGACTTCGTCTTCTGATTCAAATACATCGATGATAGGTTTTCTTTCGCCTATTTCGAAACCATGGCTAGATGGGTGTATATTTCCAAACTCTTGAATATCCGGCTCCTCACCAGGTCTTTGCGTTAGCGAGAATCCATAGATGAATGGTTTACTCTTCACCTGATCCATGTCTATGGATTCAAACATTCGCTCTATTATCTGGTCAAAGTCTCCAAATATATTATACTCCCAAGGTTTTCTCTCACTTTTCTTCATATTTTATACACCTCATGCATATGCATATTTGTCGAAATCTTCAGCCATATTCTCAAACTTTTCGAAGGTCGCTCTTGATACTGCGGGTTTTACCTTTTTAATCGCGGCATCAAAGTGCTCTTTTTTTATCACGATGTTTTCGGCGCTCTCCTTTAAGTGTTCTGGCTCCACTCCGGATTCCATGAACTCTCGCAGGGCAAGCATTACCGCCTCTCTGCATATTACCTCTATATCTGCGCCCACATATCCACTTGTATTTTTCGCCAACTCTTTTGGGTCAACATCATCTACTATGGGCTTACCCTCCAGGTGTATGCTGAAAATCTTCTCCCTTGCTGCCTCGTTAGGAGGTTCGATATAGATTAATCGGTCAAGCCTACCAGGACGTAGAAGTGCTTGATCTATCATGTCTGGTCTGTTGGTTGCAGCCAAAACTACAACTTCTTTCAGCTCCTCCAATCCATCCAACTCAGTGAGTATCTGGCTGACGACCCGTTCTGTCACATGAGAGTCTGAACTCCCCCCCCGTGTAGGGGCGATCGAATCCATCTCGTCTAAGAATATTATCGTTGGAGCCGCTTGTCTTGCTTTTCTGAAGATTTCTCGGACAGCCTTCTCTGACTCACCAACCCACTTCGAAAGTAATTCAGGACCTTTGATAGAAATGAAGTTTGCATTACTTTCATTGGCAACTGCTTTTGCGAGCATCGTCTTGCCGGTTCCAGGTGGACCAAATAACAATATACCCTTTGGAGGCTCTGTGTGAAGAATATCGAAC
>JBHPDI010000046.1:0-8154 GCA_042577985.1 Halobacteriota archaeon
TTATTTTATATGCTAAATTTTCGATGGCTTATAAAACGATGTAGATGTATCACTTTTTTTTGCCCAAATTCTGCCTTCGTTCGCAAACATCGTATAGCCCTATTCCATTAGGCGACATTGCCTCAAATATCATATCATAATATCCACGTATCAATAATCTTTATAAAAAAAATTAAGTAGGCATAAAAAAAGATGATATTAAACCGTAATTTGGAAGAGGTGAAAAAAATAATGAAACAAGTAAAATGTTTTTCGTCTGAAAAAAAAGCCAATAAATGGTTAAAAGAAAATCAGGACAAAGAGATAATTGACATTAAGTTCAGTGCTTGGAATTTTGTAATAATTTATGAAGAAGTAAATGTTTAGAAATGGGAGATATCATTTTTTCTTTGACGCTTAGATAGCAAAACCCTCTGATCTATATACTCTAATCCAATTTTTCTATATGGATAGGAAGCTTATCACTTTTTGGAATTTTCTTAATGTACTCTGATCTAAATTCCGGATCCAGCATCAGGCACGATCTCTTGCGCCTGAACTCAGAGAACTTTCTCATTCTCTCCCAGATGTCTTTGACCCTCTCTTCCTTTATGTTTCCGAAAGATATGGGCATATAAGTACAGGGGGTTAAATCCCCGGAATCCACTAAATTCAGCCATCTTCTCCCAGCCATACAACCGAAAAGATTCGGCGATTCAAAAAACGTCATCGAGAACATCCTTGGACCTTCCGGTGTGGAGTTCACCTTCCTGTACATATCAAGTATGTGCTTCCGATGATTATCATTAAGCATTACTCCTTCATTGTCCATGTATCCCCAGGTCGGAATTCCTTCCCATACGGTGAGCTCATGGACTCCAATTTGTGATGCAAGGTCATACAATCCCTCCAATTTTCCACTTTCTATCAAATCTGGGTTTGCATGTGTATGCATAGAAACGTATAAGCCCGCATTTACGGCGTTTTTCATGGATTGAGTTGCTTTTTCAAACGCACCTGCAACACCCCTGGCTGCATCGTGCTCTCCGGAAATTGGGCTACGTAGACCTATGATGGCGGCATACAACCCAGCTATCTTCAATTCCACTGCTTTTTCTTCGGTCAAAAGAATGCCTGGTGTGAATATGCTTGCTACGGCTTTTTCCCCATCAACATGCCTTACCAGATCCACAAGGTCTTCACGCATGAGAGGATCGCCTTCAGCGAAGCCGATGGATATGGCACCAAGATCAATCACCTGATCAATGAAATCCTTCAGTTCCTCTGTCGTAAGCTCTCCGTTAGGAGATTGGACCATGTTACAATGGGCACAACTGCATGAACATCTTTTAAAAGCATTGATGGATACGGCTTGGGGCACATACTTGCGACGAAGTAATATGTCAATTTCCGCTTTTAATGCCCGTCTGAAGGGACCACTTGGAATGGGGGGCAACCATGTTGTTAATATGACCGAATCATCCTTCACTTCTATGGGCTTCTCATTTTGAAGCATTGAATTAACATGTCTGATGATCGGCGAACATGGCAACGAAAGGGGACCAGATGACTTGAGTTCGGCATGGCCTTCTGTAACATCTAACCAAATTTCAATGCCTTTGGCCTTATACACCGAAAACTCTGACAATAAATCATCTCCATCCAATCTCAGTCGGTAAGCTGCGGCAATAAAAGTTTTCCAATACAGAAATAGTTAACTATAACCTCCTTTATCAAAACAGTGAATCATCATGAAACTTTTAGTTTACAAAATACCGGGCCTTAGAGCCTTCATGGAAATCGAAGATAAAGAAGTTAAGGCAAGTACAGAGGGCCCTCTTTCATTCTTAGCCAAACCCATTTGCGAGAAGTTCAACCATTATTTTTCAGGACCGCCCGCGGCAATCCTAAAAGACGGGGCATTTGTTTCAACCGTCTTCCCGTTGGTTCCCAGTGAGCCCTTTAGGAGGTTGATGACCGCACAATTAAAAAATCGTCTCTTGGGTAAGTTTACACCCGAATGTGTAGCAATCATGGTTACCAGTAGATGCCAGTGCAAATGTAAACATTGCATTGCCTACGGAATAACAGGCAAAGATGAATTATCCACTGATGAAATATGTGACTTGATCGATCGATCCCTTGAACTCGGAGCCTACCATATAAGCTTTGAGGGAGGGGAGCCAACCCTAAGGGACGATCTCCCGGAACTAATATCCCACATCGATAAAAGCAAGGCTATATCGCGTGTTGTGACCAATGGCATCCTCCTAACAGAAGAATACGTACAGAGGATGAAAAAGGCGGGATTGGACATACTCACAATCAGCTTGGATAGCCCATATCCTGAAATTCACGATCGATTTAGAGGGGTACCCGGTCTATTTGACAGGGTCACAGAGGGCATCAAGCATGCTGTAAAAGCCGGTCTTATCGTATGTGTGCTCTATGTTGCATCGCCCCAAAATTCGGATTTAGAAACCATGAACAAGCTTTTAGACTACTGTGATTCGCTGGGTGTTCATGAGCTTTTAATAGATGAGATATTTGCCGGTGGAAAATGGTCGGGTAAGAATATATTAAGTGATAGCGATAGGGAGCGTTTGATAAATCTGGCGAGAACACAGGAAAAAAATATTTGTTTGACGTCATTTTTCCATCTTAGGAATCCTGATTTATTCGGTTGTTTCGCCGGAAGACGATGGGTGTTCATTTCGCCTACAGGCGATGTCATGCCATGCATGCACACTCCTGTCTCTTTCGGAAACATCAGGGATATGGATTTGAAAGACATATGGGAGGGGATACGTAGACATACTCTATTCAGAAATAAGCCAAAAATATGTGCCATCAATGACCCCTATTTCAAGGACAACTATCTCAAAAAAATACCCAAAGATGTAGATTTGCCGTATTCGATCGAGAAGCTTGATTAAAATGAACATGAAAATAAGAAATTTTGCTCCATTGCTTGGAATCAAAGCCCTTTGGCAGCTATGGGTAAAAAAAGGACCTTTGATACTTTCCCATGGGATTAATTCAGAATGCAATCTCCGTTGCAAATTTTGCATCTATTGGGGAGAGAAGCTAAAGGAAATGGAAAAAGAGGAGATATTCCGTCTTCTTGATGAAGCCAGTTCCCTGGGAGTCTTGATATATAATGTATGGACTGCAGAACCCCTTATGAGAAAAGACTTCCCGGAATTTCTTGAGCATGCTAAATCTCTGGGCATGATGACATTCATGGTAACAAACGGCGTTCTACTGGAGGAAAGAGTTGACGAACTCTCAAGTCTTGACTATCTGTCGGTTTCTGTGGATGGAACTAAGAGCTACGAGAAGTTAAGGGGAACCGATCTTGGTAAGGTTTTGGATGGGATTAATGCTGCAATAAAAAATGGAATTCCTACTGTGATAAATTGTGTTCTCAACGGAAGCAATCTGGATGAGATTGAGGACCTCATACATATCGTCGAAGATTTGGGTATATGGATTTCATTCGAGCCTCTTTATGAATATGAAGACATCTCCCAAGATGTGTGGGAGGAAATAGGAATAAGAAACCCAGAGAAATACAGAAAGACCGTCGACAAAATAATTGAATTAAAAAGAGAAGGCTCACCGGTTCTAAATTCCTATACCTATCTCACAATGATAAGAGACCACTATCCGGACTTCCACTGTCATGTCAATGACTTAATTCTCCACGTTTCTTCTAATGGCCAAGTAGAAAACTGCAGGGTCTACCGTCAAAACATGGGAGAGTTTGAAGGAAGTCTAAGTAAAGTCTTGGAATCCTCAAAAGAGGGGAGGAAGAAAAGATCTAAGGAATGCAAAGGATGCCTCTTTTTTGGATATGCTGAGTTAAGTCTCCTCTATAGTCTAAAACCTGAAGTGATAATGAACTGTGCCAGAATATTCAGAAAATTCATTCGGTCTTAATTGTTTAGTTATTTAGTTATATGAGATATTTTACAAATCGCAGGAGTTTCGGATCTTTTCTAAGTGCCAATGAAACGATACTTAGACCCTTCATGAAAGTCGTTGAATGTCTTGACAGCTCTCTAGTAACGTCAACATCCTGAAGAGATTTGACCATTTTATCGATGTCCCTATCGGGTATTCTCTCCAGGACCTTGAGAGCTCTATAACCAGCCTTATATTCTGATAATAACTCCTTTCGCCACATAGACACATATCTGTAAAGATTTGATTTGGATACATCATCTGCTTCTATGGCTTTGGCTGCCACATCACCGCATATCATTCCAGCTAACATTCCATAGGGTATGCCGGCTTGACCGGCCGAGCCCCCAACGATCATGATTCCCTTCTTTACTAAGTCACCGGGCATGGTTGCTATGGGGTCCCCCCCCTCAAAAAGGTCCAGGATTTTAGCCTTCTTGAAAAATTTAGACACTAAAACATTCTTATAAACAAATTGATTGAAGTATTCCATGGCAGGTCTTGGGTTATTACGAACAAAGGCCGCAACGCTTGCTTTGGAATCGCCTTTTGGGGATATGGTTGCCTTCCAGCCGGGCGCCACTGACTGCCCTATGTGATATTGAAAATAGTCCGGGTACTCTGTTTCAACGCCGGTCATCTCTGCTTGAACTGCTGATGCCATTTCTTCTGGATGCCTCATGGATTTTAATCCTGCCCAATGGGCGATGGACGATTCTATGCCGTCAGCTCCGATTACGATCTTTGCCTTGTAAGATATCTTCTCGTTATTCTCTCTTGTTATCAAATCGTGTGTTTTATCACCAATTTTCAGATCAATGGCTCTTGAACTTGTTTTTATCTCAGTACCAGCATCCTGTGCAATCCCAGCATAGTACTCATCAAATACGGCTCTATCAATTGCGAAGCCCGGATTGTTAATGACAATTCTAAAGCCAGACGGGGATAAGATATGCATGCCCTTTAATCTATGAATCACGTATTCTTTTTGGATGTCTAATCCAGTTATTTTGAACATCCCTTCAAACGTCGTGTCTGCCGGATGGGGTCCACTACCAATTTGCTCTTTTTTATCCAAAAGCAATACGCTCGCTCCTGCCTGTGAAGCCTTCCATGCAGCCATCAAACCAGCAGGACTAGCACCGACCACTATTATGTCGTATGACATTTGATCAACCATCTTCAAAATACTCCTCAAAGATCTCCATCTGTACGTCCCCCTTTATCGTGTAGTGTTTCGATGATTCGCCATGGGATCTCACATATCTTTCCACTCGAAATCTTTTCCTCTCTATAATATCGCCGATGGTCAGCTCTTTTCTGTTTATCAACTGCAAAAAATCAGATGGGTTATCAATTGGAATGATGACCTTATTTGTGACCAGTTTTTTGCCATCCAATAGGAAGCGTGACTCTCTGATGATGCTGTCCTCACGCCCATATTGTTGGACCACCTCAAATTTTGCGTTTTTGAACTTTTTTCTGATAAATGAAGTTGTTGATTCAACTGATTCAATCAGGTCAGCATACCATGTCATTTTATCGTTACCATACTACTTGGAAAACTATAAATAGTATTTCATTCACGCATATTTGTGTCTATGAAATATGAAGATCCTGAAGAAGAATTAGATGAAAAGCTTGAGGAAGAGGTAGTAGGTATCTGTGATGGGTGTGGTATCGAGGTGGACGAGACAGAAGCGACCACATGCCCAATATGTGGGGCCATATATCATGAGTGGTGTAAGAAAGATGTTTGTAAACGCTGTGGAACAGCGTGGTTAGTGCCTGAGTTATTTGATTGAACCGTAAGTTAAATAGGTCTTCTTTTAATGCCTGAAAATTTAATGCCTGAAAACGATGAAAGACTCCTACTAGGTGGATCTAAAAATAGGTTATTTTATTATGAATAAAAATAAAGCTGGACAGACTGCAATAGGAGCAGCTGCAGTAAGAACTATGGAATTATATTATCCTGAAGAACTGCGGCTTTTTGAAGATCATTTTGCAAAAGACTTTCTTAATCAGCCTTTAAAATTCCTCATCGATTTAATGCGTTTCAAAGGCATTAGAGATTGGGGGATAAACCTGCGTGAAAAGCAGGTTCCGGGTACTTTGGGTGGAATACTCTGCAGAACGAGATATATTGATGATGTGCTTAAATCAGCGATAAAAAATGGCATGGAAAATATTGTAATTTTAGGTGCTGGACTGGATTCAAGGCCCTACAGAATATCGGGAATTAATAAAACAAGGGTATTTGAATTGGATTTACCATCTATACAAAATTTCAAGAAGAAAAGGTTAATAAAAATTTTAGGCTCTCTTCCGTCCCATGTTACTTTTGTCCCTATTGACTTTAATAATCAAACCCTTGACGACGTAGTGACCTCCAAAGGATTGGACATTTTAAAACCAACATTTTTCATATGGGAAGGTGTCACACAATATATTACTCAAGAAGCTGTAGATTCTACATTGAAATACGTTTCAAAAACTTGTCCAGGAAGCAGGATAGTTTTTACCTATATACAAAAAAGTGTTATTGACGGCACCTCTGATCTTGAAGGTGCAGATGCTTTGATGAAACTTAGTAAAAAGGCAAAAGCACCCTGGCTTTTTGGGTTAGAGCCATCAAATATTAAAGAATTCCTCGGACAATATAATCTTTCATTAATCGAAGATGTGGGAGCTTCTTATTATCAGGAGAAATATCTGAAGCCCATTGGACGTAATTTAAATGTTTTTGAAGTTGAAAGGATTGCTTTTGCGAAAGTTATTGATAAAAAATGAATAACGAGTTAGTTGAAATTGCCACCCTCATGAGAAAATAAAAAGCATGTGAAATTTGAGGAAAAAGTAATGGAGATAACTAAGGCTATCTCTTGATGTGTATGCTCAGGAAGTAGTGCATACATAACCGATCTTCGGAATGAAGTCTTTTTTCCTAGATAAAATCTGTGGAATGAAACCTTTGTCGTTTTTTATCTCAATTCCAAAAGCCTTCTCTATTATCCACTTCTCGCCTGTGACCATAAGCTCCTCACCGGATTCCAGGGGATTCATAATGAGGAGGACAACTAAATCGTAGCGCTTCTCAGCACGCAAGCTCTCCATTGCTGCTTTTATATCGCTTTCTTTAGACCGTATATCTTCTTTGTCTATTACCATTACTTGCCCAACGGCAATTTTCTTATCTCCGAGTTCGTATGCCTTAAAATCATGAAGCAGGATATCTCTGCCGGATTTTCCTTTTATGCTCATACTTGCCGTCAAAAGTTCTTTGCCGTACTCCTCTATCTTGACATGAGCAATAGGGGCTAATTTACCTGCCAACTCTTTGTCAAGATCGGTGGTGGTTGATAAAGTCAACATTAATGTATCAGATAGCAATCCTGAGAGTAGTAAACCCGCTATATCGTTAGGAATGGCAATTTGATGAAGCAGCATTTGTTCTGCCACAATTGTGCAGGTGCTGCCAATTGGCTCATTATGAACGTGAATGGGCATGAGTGTTGATATATCACCGACTCGATGATGATCGATGATCTCTAATATATGTGCCTCTTGCACGCCGTCAACCGCCTGAGATATCTCGTTATGGTCAACTAAAATGACCTTCTTTTGTATGGGCTGTAGTAAATCGGTCCGAGTGACGATGCCGAGTAATCGAAGTTCGCTGTCTACAATTAATGCACTGCGATACTCAGACTCCAAAACTTTCTGCCTTAATTCTGCAATTCGCGTATACCGTTCAGCGACAGGTACATTTTTGGACATTATCAAATAAAGCGGAGCGGACAACTCCAGCAATCTGGCAGTCGTAATGGTATCATAGGGCGAAGAGATGAGCAACGTATCCGACCTTGATACCTCTCTCGTAACTTCAGGGCTAATTGGCGAATTGCCGGTAATTATAAGGGCTGAGCATCCCTTTTTGATCAAATCTAATTGGATATCCGTTCTATCGCCTAAAATGGCTACGTCACCAGCGTGTATCCTGTCTAAAATTGTTAATCTCTGCATTGCCGCAATAAATACCCTGCCGGTTAATTTGTTTAGTTTTTGAGGATTGATAATCACGTTTCCGTTTAAGGTTCTGATTAAGGTGTTCAGATCAATCGGTGTATTAGATAAGTCCTTGCGTCCCAGATTGGCGATGTAATATTCTGCGATGTCTCGGAGACCGACAACCCCCAAGAGCTTTCT
>JBHPDI010000047.1:0-8094 GCA_042577985.1 Halobacteriota archaeon
ATCTTTGCAGCAAGAATGAAGAGCACACTGCGCAAACAACTGATTGAATTCGCCGAGAATGGCTACCCTATTGGCGGCATTTGTAACGGTTTCCAGGTTCTCGTTGAATTGGGACTTTTGCCAGCATTCGACTCTGTGATGGGTAATTATCCCCAAGCAGCTCTGGCGATCAATGATTCCTCCAGATTTGAGTGCAGACCAACCCTACTAAAGCACGAAAACAAAGGAAATTGCATCTTCACAAAAAAGATTCCAAACCAAGAAGTTGTATTGATGCCTTCTGCTCATGCAGAAGGAAAATTTCTATTTCCATTGGAAAAAAAAGACGAATATTTACAATACCTGATTGACAACGATCAGGTCGTATTCCGATATGTTGACCCCCAGGGTAATTATGCAGACTACCCATGGAATCCCAATGGCTCTTTATACAATATCGCATCCATATGTAGCCCAGAAGGAAATGTTTTTGGAATGATGCCTCACCCCGAAAGGGTTTTCTATGGATTTACACATCCAGATTGGACGAGATTCCACAAAGAAAACGGAGACGGTAAGGTTATATTTGAATCTGTCCTGGATTATATACGGAGAACATTTTAGCCTCTAAATTTCTCTAGTCTAATACAAAAAATGCTTTAAAGACTCCCCTAAGTTCGTAATCCTGCTAATAATCCCTTAGTTAAAATATTCCTCTCTGATAAGTTGAGATATTCTAATATTCCTATAATTACTGCTGCTATAAATAAGAAAGTGATCTCTTTCCTTCCCTGCCCCTCTGATGTCTCTCTACCACTTCTAGAGAGAGCTTTCTCCATCGTCTCCTATCATATTTGTTCCAGTACTAGTATCAACTTTGGATTGGGTATCTCTGGGCGGGTGAAACTGGCCATCGTTATAAATAAGAATTATCCTGTTTTCAATTTTATCTGGTGTACGCTCGTTAATAATAGAAATCGCCCCATAACCTACTGGTGTTTTTCGTAAAATATCACAGTAGAATTCATATCCTCTTTCGCCATATTCAATACCATTCTTTCCTGTTTTAACAAATCTGTGCCTATTCGCTTCAATACCCTCTGCTGTCCCACTGATTAATGTCAAATCCAAATAGTTGCAAATATTAATAAGAGTAGCGCCAAACAAAAGTTTTGTTGCATTTTCCATTATCCATGGAATTAGAAGCGGATTAATACTATTATGGATAGCTCCGCCAAAGGTCATTGCTCCAAATGGCCCTTTTCCGCTTCGTTTCATTTCGTTTATTTCTGGTAATAATTCCATTATCAGTTGTTCTACGCTTTCTTTAATTGCGAACACTGCCGAATCTTTTTCCGTCTCAGCTAAAGTAAGCATACCATATTTTTTGATCTCTAACTCATATATACGAATAAGTAACAATAATAAAGCATCTGGATGATACTCTTGTGTAAGATCTAGGTTATCATATAATATTGGGAAATTGGATTTGTTATCAATTATTAACTTTCTCAAGGCCTTAATCTTGATATCATCGGGGTCTTGTTTAGAATATTGCTTTAATTCTGTATAAACAAGTTCCCATTCATCTGGTGTAATGTCTTTAAAAAGAAATTCCCATGCTGAGAATATAAGTCCTAATTCTTTGACAAAAGGTTCCATAAGATATGGTTCAAACAAATTAATAAATGCGCAACCCTCTTCAAATCGATCGCCTACACCTACAACGTCAGGTCGTTCTGTTTGCAATTTCATATCTCCAAATTCAATTCGCTGTCCTTTTATATAAGGAAGCACTATTGAATCTCTTAGTTCTAGTATTGGGCCTTGAATATATTTAGAATCTTTATAGGTAAGAATAGACAAATTTGAGGGTCTGAAAATCATGCCAGCTCCTGTCAAGTCGGAGGCTTCAGCGAATCCTGCTTCACCTGTGGGTTCCCTGCCTCAATCGTCTCTCTACCGCTTCCAGAGAAATATCTTTCTATAGGTTCTGCTACCTCTGTTACGCTAGAAAATATCGTACCTCCTGATGTTAAAGCATCGCCTGAGGTAGGGAATATAGTGTTATCAATGGGGCTTTTGTACATGAAAAGTATTCTATGTTGATTCTCATCTCTAATAAGACAAACTTTTGCCATGCCTAGTGGCAAAGTTTCTAATTCATTGATATAGAATTGATACCCCATTTCCCCAAATGCAGCTCTATTTTTAATGATATCTTCCTCTGTTCCATTAACTATTGATAGATTCAGATAAGGACAATCTCTATCTCCAAAAAGGACGTTGCCAAACATAATAGGTTTAGTGTCTGGAATTAACTCTGAAGATCGAATCGGAAGGCAAGTAAGATGGTAATCTCCACAAAAGATCATTAGATTCCCTAATTTTTTTAACCTCTGGACCTCTTTTTCTCCGCCATTTTTAGTATTAATCATATTTTGAAGCATACCACTTCTTACTTCATGTGATTCAACCATACCTTCCAACTGAATCTCTAACTCATATGCCTTAATAATTAATGCCAATTGAGAATCTCTATCATAGCGAATCTGGGAATAGTTAAGATATAATTTGTGTAAATCTGATGAATTTTTTAATATAAAATCTCTAAATGCTCTAACTTTTGTATCCATCGTGTCTCTTAAAGAATATGTACTTAATTCTTCATAAACAATTTTCAATTCTTTATCTGAAATATCTCTAAATATATGTTCAACTAACAAAATTTTGAATCCTCTTTTAGCTAAAGCTGGTATTATCCACGGCAACGCCACATGTCTCAGTGCAAAAGTTCTATGTCGTTCACCGATACCTACAACTTTAATTCCTTCAGTAATAATGTATTGGATAATTGCCTGGACCATTTCTTCTATCGTACCTTCGATTGAATTACCAATCTGAAAGATACCTCCTCCGTCATACTTTTCATAATTCTCTGGATTCAAAGCCAAGAGGACTATATGCGGAATTATCTTTGAATAGCTCATCTTTTCCCTTCTCAGAGTTTGGTTTTGAACTTCATGTTTATAATACCTAGATATTATTATATGCATTATCCTTCTGTGTAATACACTCTTGGTGATTACACCTCTTAATTTGGTTTGGATTGGGCACAGATTTCACAGAATTAGACTCTATGGAGAATTCTTTTCCGTCCAAAATCTTTTTTAATGGTATGCCCCATCCTTAATAAAATCTAGCAGACTTTTAAGTGAGGACGAGCAATTTGTACATCAAAATTGGATTAATAAGAGGCATATGCCAAATGCCTGGCTATGTAGCCTACGAAAAAGGGTTTTTCAAAGAACAGGGTTTGGACGTTTCATGTTCGGTTGACCCAACGGCTTGGGTATTGGCAGATAAACTTATTTCTGGTGACATTTCTTTTGGGATTGTTCCATGGACGAGAGTTGTGAGCGCAAGAGACAGGGGGGATAAACTGGTCATAATAGCCGGCTCAGGTTATGAGGAGACAGCCACAGTAGTTCGAAGAGATTCGAATATAAACAGCCTTTCAGAACTCAAAGGAAAACGAATTTCCCTTCCTGTTGAAGGTGGTATGAAGGACATCACATCTCAAGCTTTGTTCAAAAAGTATGATATAAATCCAGAAGACACAGAGATTCTAAGGCTTCCAAGTGGGGATGCAGCCATACTTGCCCTGTTAAGCGGCAGGGTAGATGCTACAACAAATGTGGAGCCCTATGCCACAATGGCAGTTGAACTTGGCATGGGAAAGATAATAGCCAGAGGAAAAGACATCCTACCAAAGGTTCCGGGTTGTAGCCTTACTACCACGGAAAATTTTCTTCAAGAAAATCCCGACGTGGTCTTGAAGTTTATAAAAGCAATTTTAAAGGCAGAGGAATTTTGCCATAGTGTGCCAGAAGAGGCAGCAAAAATCAGTTCTAAATATATCGGAATTTCTTCCGGGATTATAAGGGAGGCACTAAGGTACAATCAGCCCCGAACTGACATAACAGGCAGTATAGATGTAATGATGCAAATTGTAAGACTGATGAAAGATTTGGGTTATATCCAAAGCATACCCCAAGAATTTTATAATTTTGGGCCACTCAAAAAGGCAAAAGCAGATTTGGAATAGTCATTATGGGGTCATCTCTATTAGATATAGGATTTGGCGTAGCAGGACCAACAGGTAAAGGGCTAAAGGCTAAGATTCTCGCCATACTTTGCGTCCATCGAGTGCTTTGGTTTCCTTGGGGCGTTTTGTGTGCCAGCACCGGAACGCTTCTATTTATGATTCAGTCTCCTTTACTACCCCCATGGAAACTTATTCTGGGTTTACTGGCAGCAGGTCTGTTGACAAGGGTCATCTCCCAGGCAGACATGTTATATGACTGGTGGTCAGGAGAGGACGAACGCCTTGGTCCGCCAAATTCAACCCTTCCACTGGTAACCGGCCTTCTCTCACCAAAAACTATCATATTCTTCATGGTTATTGAGACAGTCTTCTGTTTGGGGGTTGCCCTCTTTCTATTCAATCCAACCTGCTTTTTTGTGGCGGTCCTAATGCTCATTTGGGGTTTGACTTACTCTGCCAGCCCGCCTTTGAAAAGACTGACAGAGCTCCAAAGACGCATTTATCGATCCCTAAGTGGGCTGATGGTCTTGGGCGGAATAGCCATGGTCGCTCCCGAAAGGATATTTTCATGGGATGCTTTTGTTGCAACTATGGCAGTTATAATCGGCTGCTTAGCCTATCATGATAAAGATTCCATGGGTTTTACACCGCTGACTCCAAAAGGATCTATATCTTTCACGGTTTTGATGAGCATATTTGAATACCTATGGCTCCTGGTGCTATGGCAAACCTTTGGCTTGAACTGGGTGTTCCTAATGCCATATCTTGGTTTGTCAATCTTTAAAATTAGAGCAATTTCCCGTGGATATGCCCACTCAGATGAACATAAAGCCCATATAAAGTTGACACATGTGGGTGTTATAAACTACACCCTAATGCTTGTAATAATTAACATTTCAGCAGCATATATTATCTATATATGATAAGGGTAAAGGAGGATTTAGTTTGAAATTATCGATTTATAAAGGCCCCGGTTTTGAGATACTGCTTGACATTCAAGATAGAAGTGCGGAGATGATTGTAAGAGGACCGATCTCAAGAGTGGTAGAACATATCGCCGAAGGGTTTAATGCGCATGCAGCTATGGAGAAACTGGCGGCAGTTCGGGAACAAGAGGTCGTAATATCCGATTTAATGCCACCTGCCCCAAGCGGACCTTTCAGAAGGCTTGTAGGTGCACAGGTGAATCGCCTCCTTTTGCGGAAATCTATGCCCGAGAGTTTGATGTTGCTAACCACAGGCAGGTGCCAATGCGAATGTAAGCATTGTATAGTACATGGAATGGAGCAAGGATCGGAACTCTCCATCAAGGAGCTTTATCATGTGATAGATCAGGCACTTGAACTAGGAGCCTATCATGTAAGCTTTGAAGGAGGGGATCCAACCCTTAGAGACGATATATTCGATTTGATCGATCATGTTGACAGGGATAAAGCTTCC
The DNA here is from genome assembly GCA_042577985.1 of Halobacteriota archaeon. Lineage (GTDB taxonomy): Archaea > Halobacteriota > UBA148 > UBA148 > UBA148 > UBA148. Next base: position 5,528 of record JBHPDI010000047.1, read on the forward strand.
ACTCATCTGATAACGAACGGGCTCAGCCTGACAAAAGATTACGTAGGGAGGCTTAAGGATGCAGGGCTTTTTTATCTGCATGTCAGCCTTGACAGCCCTTATCCAGAGGAGCACGATGATTTCAGGGGAATCGAAGGGATTTTTGAAAAAGCCTCTGCAGGAGTCAAGTATGGTGTTGAAGCGGGTTTGATAGGGGTGGTCGAATACACAGCTAATCCCTATAACTCAGATTTTGAGAGGTTGGAAGCTTTATACAAACATTGCAGTTCACTTGGCGTACATGAGATATTGGTCGATGAGGTGGTTCCCGGAGGCAAGTGGGGGTTCGATGAAGGCGACATCCTGAAGAAAGAGGATTATGATAGATTAGAAAAATTTCAAAATGAGGCAAATAAGAGGAAAAACGGACCCAGGGTATCCTCTTCTTACTCCTACAGGGATCCGGATATTATGGGATGCTTTGCTGGGAGAAGGTGGATGTGGATATCACCGACAGGCGAGGTTATGCCATGTTTACACATACCCCTTTCCTTTGGAAATGTGCGTGACATGAGCTTAGCCCAAGCCTGGAAAAACATAAGAAAAAATCCCCTTTTTAAGAAAAAGCCTGAAACCTGCACATGGAGAGACCCCCAATACAGAGAGAGTTATTTTGACCATATCAGAAATGCAACTGAAGAAGAAAAGTTACCTTACAGAGTAGAATAAAATTAAAAATTGATTTTCAATCTTTTGCGGGAAAAGAGATTGTGTTTTAAAAAGAAAAACAAAATTAAGATTAGGTGGAGAGAAGACCATAATTACTTTTATACTTATTTTTATATCTACAATAATTAGAAGCTAGATAGCGTATTTTTTGAATCTGGCGCTTAATGCTTTTTTATTTTCTTGAGCACGAGATGCTTTAGAATTCTATATGCATCTCTTGCGAATTCATCTCTCATAGGTTTAAGGATATCTACCAAAATTATTAATAAAATAATCTCCCAGATAGATATCTTTTCAACCATGTTGACGATGTTTTCGAGCATTTTTACCACCGTTTTTCCCCAAGGGGCCAAAAAAAGTCGCTGCCCCTGCAGGAGGTGAGCCTGCGCAGCGTAAGCGCTTAGTTACTATTACCTATAGAATTCCGTGTTTTTCAAAGCTATCTAGGTGTGCACTTGCTAGCTCTGATATCTTGCCTTCTCTCCACTTACATCACACCCAAAATATTTCCTCGGGTGATCACTTCGATCATTTCCATTCTAATTTCCAATATATACTAAAAACTAAAATGGATCACTAATTATATTACTATAAAGAATCATATATAAATCTAACTATTTATGATCAGTAGTTGGACAAGTAACTTTTCCCCACAATAAAACTGTTAATTTCCAAAGGTCAAATCCTACCAAGCAAGCCGACGATTAGATAATCTAACAATAGTAAGAATCTTACTTTTTACAATTTCCCTTAACTCTCTACATCAATATCCCCATATAACCATTCTTTTAACAAAATAACCTCCATAAATACCCCCTTTAACCATGCACATCTCCCAAAATAGCCCTTTTTGTTGAAAGGTCGGAAAGCGAATATATAGTAGGGGGGTGATCGATGTGGTAATAGAATTGAAATCTCCAACAAAAATTATATTAAAGGAGTATGTTCCTAGGATTCAGTAATCGAATAATGTAGTCTACCTATAACCAAGAGTATATTCTGTGGTACTGCAGTTGATTCTAGTATCTTTTCTAAATTTTGTTTTGATATTTGATTCCTAGCATTTAAGATAGCATTATCCAATTGCTTTTTTCTCTTTTCATTTCTTTTATGACGGGTATGTACATATGCATCAATTAATTTTCCTAAATATCCTTCATCTTTCCCTAATGACGTGGAAACAAATTTTACTGCAAAATCTCTGGATACTGATTCATTTTGTTTCTTTATTGAAAAGCAATATGAAAAAGCGCCAGATAAAAAATTCGTGTAAATTTCATCTTCAGAAAATCCTTGATTTTCTATAATATCAATTACTCTTGGATCACAATCTTCAACAATAACATCATTTACTGGGATATTATATCTTTCAGAAATAGCTTTTACGAATCGGTTTTCTGGAGCAATTTTTGCAGCTTGAAGACCTCCTTCAACTAAGAACAACCAATTAGAGGGATTCTTTTCAATTTCCGGTACAACATTAAAATAAATACGGTCAACTGCATAATGAGAGAAATGAGATCCATAAACAACGTATAAAGTATGCCCTGATGGTAAAATCTTTTTTTCAAAATATGATTTCGAAATAGATTTCTCTGAAGAACAAGATTTGTATGCCCATTTAATCGAGCATTTCTTATATTGCTTTTCTAAATAATCTACAATAACTCTAAATTTCCGAGCTATTAAAGTTGTAGACCCCACAAGTGCCTCTAGTAATAATAATTCAAGACTTTTATGTTTCATTATATATAAAATAAATATTACTTCCCTATAAATTTTTCTATTTATCGCTACTATATAAGTGAAGAGCATGTGTGGATTTAGAAATTAAAAATTAAAATTTTGAAAATTTAAAA
>JBHPDI010000048.1:0-7985 GCA_042577985.1 Halobacteriota archaeon
TAGAAAAAGACGGATGCCTTTGCATCGACGACCTCACAACGATCCAAGAGCGATAACGCTAGAGATGCTTCGACTTTGTTGCCACCTTTTTTGTATAGAATCTTCAGTTCACGGATGACTCGGCTTGGAACGATGAATCGATTATAGTCCAGTTTTTCCAATTCTGCAAAGATATCAACGCCAAATTGCCCGGGAATCATCAATGCGTTTGTGTCGAGAATTATCTTCATAGGAGCACTCCGACCCCAATCAAACGCCATCTGGCCCCAATACGTCTGCTGATCGCAACTCTTGATGCAGGCTGAACACAAACAGGCCGCTTTAGTTTAACGTCTGCTTCATTATTTCTAGCAGATGATACGACTCCTATCGTGGTAGCGGTTCCTGCACTGAGCATCAGTAGTTCACTTGTTCGTATGGGCTCTACCTCAGATTCTTCTGGCGAACCTACAACTCGATCAAGTAATTTTACATCCATCGTGAACTCCTCCCAAACCGGTGGAAGTGAACTCACATGACCGGCTGCTTGTCCTACAAGCGCATCGCTTTTGGTCATAGACGGATCAAGCTTCGTACCCACACCCAATAATCCGCCGGGTATGGCTTCTTTGACACTTTGTCCCCCTGCCTTTATTCCCGTTATCTGGGTGGTAATTGGAACCCAATTTATCTTGCCCTCAAAATCCACCTTTCTGCCGGGTCTGATCTCTAGTTGATCTCCAACCCTCAGCAAGCCCTGACTCAATACTCCACCTATGACTCCTCCAGTGATTTTATCTGTCGGAACCCCTGGTTTGTTGACATCAAATGACCTAGCTATAAACATATGGGCAGGTTTGTTTAGATCGTGAATTGGTGTCGGAATTTTTTCTTCAATCAATCCAATCAGAACATCGATATTCGCATTATGCTGGGCTGATATGGGCACTATTGGTGCATTTTCGGCCACCGTACCATTCACAAACTCTTTTATTTGATGATAATGCTTAATGATCTCATCTCTCGATATTAGGTCGATCTTGTTTTGAGCAATTACGACATTTTTAACTCCAATTATGTCCAATGCCATCAGATGTTCCTTGGTCTGTGGCTGTGGACAGGGCTCACTAGCTGCAATGACAAGAACTGCACCGTCCATGAGCGCAGCACCACTTAACATGGTCGCCATCAATGTTTCATGACCAGGAGAATCAACGAATGATACTTTTCTCACCTCATTTGTCTCCGAACCACAATGTGAGCAGTTTTTTCCTATGGAATAGCCTTGGGGCTCTTTACAATTGGGGCATTTTCGAAAGGTGATGTCTGCATAGCCTAGACGTATTGATATACCTCTTTTGAGTTCCTCACTATGCCGATCCGTCCAAACACCAGATAAAGCGCTGACTAGTGTGGTTTTGCCATGGTCTACATGTCCTACAATGCCTATGTTAACGCTGGGTTGTTTCAAACTTTTACTTCCTCCAACAAAAGTAATGTCATATGTCTTTGCTCATCTCATATAATAATATCTTATGTTTTAAGAAAAAAGGAAAAAAATGAAGATGGAAGATCCCTTAAAACTCATCTATTTGCAGATTTGCAACGGCCAGTAATTCAGCGATTTTCCAAAAGCTTGATTGAGATAAGAGTTAGCTTGAATGGGCTTAACTCCATTCCCTCGCAACACAGCAGGATATCGGTGCCATCAACGTGCTTAATATTAAAACCAAAATTATTTCCTATTTTTCTATTTAACCTACTTAAGATGTTTTCTGATACAATATTTTTTTTCTATCTCTACTTTGATTGGTTATGAATGTCTATTCTCAAGAGGTTACTCGGTGATTACCAGGCATCCGTCTTTTTCTACGATAACTGTATGTTCGGCTTGTGAGATTAAGCCTCCTGCATCATCTTTGAGCACTGGGTATGAATACACTATTCCTGATCTCTCTAATTGATTCAATATAAAATCTAGGCGGGTTTGGGGTAGCCATCTCTTTGCAAAAGGAAGCATTCTGTAAGCTTCGATATATTTCAACAATTTTCTCGCTGCCGGAAGGCGAACAGGTTTCAGCGTTTCCAGTCGATAGATCTCTGCCGCCCCCCTCTCTGAGACATGCCCCGCGCCATCGGTGGCAAAAGGTTCGATAGCTATTACATCGCCTTCCTTGAGAGTCCCCCCATACAAAACTGATCTGTTTGGGATGGATGGAGATGCATGGTGATCCCATCTCGCTAAGCCATGCCCAGTGAGATTAGCAACTGGTCTGTATCCAAAACTTTCTATGGTATTTTCTATTGCAGCACCAATTTCTGTGGTTTTTATACCAGCATGGATGATATCTATTGCAGATCTCAAAGCCGCTCTGGAAGCTTCCACCAAATCTGCATTGCCGCTCAAATCCACAGTGATGGCAGAATCAGCTATATAACCATCTACTTGCACTCCGATGTCGAGCTTGACCATGTCTCTTCCGAAGACAGAGATATCACTTGTGGAAGGTGTTGCATGGGCTGCCTCATCATTTCTAGATATGTTGCACGGGAATGCAGGCTGTGCACCTTTCTCCCTGATGAGATTTTCAACGAACTCAGCTACGTCTAATAAAGATGCTCCGATCTTAACTTTGTCCTTTACACTTCCCATAATATCAACCAGAATCTGCCCAGCCTGTTCATATTTCTTGAAAACTTCTTCTTCCATTATATCACCAGTTGCTTTTGGAATCGCGTGAGATTTTTGCATCCTTTAGCAGTCACAAGTACTAAGTCCTCTAACCTAACACTTCCAATTTCGGGGTCATATAACCCCGGCTCCACCGTTATGACGTTACCAGCTTTCAACTTATCCTCATTTTCTGCCAGGGATGGTCCCTCATGAACATCTAGACCTACGCCATGGCCAGTAGAATGGATGAAATCGTAACCCCTTTCCTGAAACAGATCACATACTGCACCGTGAATCTCTTTTCCCGTCACGCCAGCTCTGATCTTGCTGATTGCTATATTCTGGGCATCTAGGACTGTTTGGTACATTTCCTCTGTTTCTTTCGTTGGAGACCCTCTAAGAACGGTTCGTGTCATGTCAGCATGGTAACGTTCTTTTTTGAGATATGGAAATATATCTATGACGATTGATGTGTTTGTTTTGAGCGCTCCCGATCCGGAACAATGAGGATCAGATGCTTGTTTTCCAGATGCTACTATGATATCATCAGCCCCGCACCCTTCATTTATCAAAGCATGCTCTATGATGACTTTTACGTCTTCTGATGTTAGATGCAAAAAATCTTTATTGATCTTGGCTTTTCGAATCGCATCTATGGCAACGTGCATAGCGCTTTCACACGCTTGCTGTGCCCTTTTGATGCTTTCGATCTCGGCTTTAGTTTTAACTTCTCTTAGATCCTCCAGTAATCTGACTGGCAATATCTCGAATTCATTCAGCTCATTTGCGATAAAAAAGGAGAAGTTTACTGGTACTGCTATGCGTTTAATGTCCTCTTTATTGAGCACATCTTTCAGCAATTCTAAGCGAGCTTTTTGAACATCCTTATATTTTTTCAATAAATCCAGCATGCCATATTCAGCAGCAGATCTCACGTCCCTGATCTTTGACTCCTTTTTCGCCCTGCTAAATTCCATCTGCGAGACTATGATGAACTCGGAACTCTTTTTTCTAATATAAATAAAAGGGTCAGGCACCAAGAAATTTGTTAGATAGAACATATTTGCATCATGGATACTATCGCTTACGAGCATCAGTGCATCTACCCCTATCCTCTTCAATCGCAACTCCAGCCCTTCCATGTCATTTGCATAGGCTTTGCCATAACTTTAATACTTCCCTAAGCGAATTCATGAATTGACATGAAAAAACAGTTTGCTATCCTAGTCGCACTTATTATACTTATGACTACGGTGGTTGGATGCCTTGAGCCAAAGGAGGCAGTTGCAGCAAGAGCGGACCCTAAAACCCTAAGTGAACTGGGTTGGACCCAGACGGGTGATGTGGAAAAAGATTCCCTTGAAATGAATTTGTCAGTACCCCTAACAATAAATCTAGCTAAACTATCATATAAGGATGCAGAACTAGAGGGCAGAATCAATCAAGAGATGCAAATATCAGATATCACCTCTACTCTGATGACTGTAAGATTGGCATTACCGGTTAGTCTAGATTTTTTGTCAAAACAATTAATCGATAGAACGATTGATCTGATGGATACCCAGCTGATGAGCACGGTCCAAGGCATGGGTGTGTCCAACTTTCATAGAACCGGCGAGACGACCTTCAAAAATTTGCATGGAGAAATTGTGAAAGCGCTCGTATATGAGGGTACTCTGGAATATGAAGGCGGATCAACGACAGTCAGAGGGGCCCTAGCCATATGGAGTAGTGACGGCTCTATTGTGGCCACTGCAGGATTGGTGCCCTATGAAGATATAACTTACACCACAGAAATTGGTGGGGAGCAAGTAACCAAAACTTTAGTCCAAATAGACGGAGATGCGGAATTCGACGAATTGATCACATTGATGCAGAACGTGGCCTAAAATTCATCATCCTGTGCATAACTCCTCCCAAATCTTAGCGCGAGTTCTGCCTTCATAAGTTCTCTTCCAAGGTAAGCAGCATGATCTATCAAAGATACCAGTCCAAGATCTGATATCGTGTCGAAAACGGCTTTTGCGCTAGTGCCGATGACGGATATATCCTCCTGCGTGGCGACGATCTTTCCATCTTTGAGATCTATGCTGAAAGAGCCCGTAGGATCTTGTTGGGATTTATGGGGTTTTGCTTTGATCGATTTGTTGATTTTGATTTCACTTGTTCTATACCGCTTTTCTTTAATGACTAGGAGATCCAATCCAAGATCTTTCGGTGGCGTTCCTCGCTCTCTTGATAGTAGCATCATCTGCGCTGCTGTCTTCAACTCATAAATGCTTCCGCTAGTCTTGGCGCTATATTGTGGGGTGAAAAGTATGCTGGCATCCAGTTCCATCGCCATTCCGGCCAAGATTGCATTGATTCCAATTGAATCGGCATCTATCAACTCGGTAACGTTTCCGACTCCCAAGAACAATGGCAGATCGCTGGCTTGCCTGAATCTATGATACGACACCAGGGAATCAATCAATCCATCCCCAATAGGTCGTAGTACGGGGTCTGCTATTATCTTCTCAATTCCAATCTCTTGTGCCAGCCTGATGTTATTCTGCAGAGAACCCAGATCGCTATCCGGTATGATAACTGCTGTTATACCTCGATCTGCAATTGATCTGCCTACTGCTTTTATGTTATTGCCGTTCAAACTGAGAACCATATCGATATCTTCTATGGCTGCGAGGATTAAGTCTGGATCGACGGTATCAATGCTGATCGGAGTGTTCAGGGATGATACAGCCTCTACCGTATTTATAACCTCTAAAGAAGTTGCGTCCATTGCAACGCCAATGTCTATTATATCTGCACCCTGTGCGATGAAGTCACGAGCTACCTTCAGTATCTCGTCTCTTTGCATTCGAGTCGCATCCACGATCTCTCCCATTACCTTCATCCTAGAGTTACCTCCAATTTTCAGATCACTTAGCTTAAAACTATAATCTGATTCAAACTCTAGTTCATTGACTTTTTTCATTGCATCCTCATGTTTTTTCGCAGACAATAGTTGGCAAGCCGGTAACGAGTGCGAGAATTCAATAGTATCCGCATGCGATAGCACCATATCCAAGTCGCATGCATGCTTAGGTCCAAGTCTTGTTTTCACACCTGTTTCCTTTTCCAGCTTCGAGAAATCTCCAGAAGATAATCCGGGGACAAGGATTAGGTCATAATCGAGGTGAGATATGGGATGCACTAGATCCGGCGTAACAAAAGATGCCACATCAACATCCAACAGGAGCACATCTGCACTATCTCCTACTGCTTTTTTTACAATCTGATAGGCCTTGCGTCCGGTCACCACTAGTACCTTCATGAGCATATATTATATTTCTTTAAGACAAAACACTATTGATGGTGCTCAAATTCGATCTCCATGTACACTCGTGTCATTCACATGACGGTTACGACTCTGTTGATAAGATTCTCGTTCGAGCTAAAGAAATCGGATTGGATGGAATCGCGATCACAGACCACGATACTATTCAGGGCGGACTCGTAGGAGTTCAAATTGCAAAGAAGTTAGATATTGACTTGATTGTGATTCCCGGGGAGGAAATCTCAACAACCAAAGGGCACCTCATCGTGTTGGGCGTTACTGATGAAATCCCTCCAGGCATGTCTCCGGAGATTACAATCAATATGGCAAAGGATCTGGGTGGAACGGTAATAGTGCCACATCCGTTTCATCCATTTCGCCACGAATTGGGATATGTCCCAGAAGACATAGATGCGGTTGAGACATACAACTCCAGATTTATTATAGGCTATTCTAATAGAAAGGCAAGAAAACTGTCCTTGAGCAGAAACTTACCAATGGTGGCAGGATCCGATGCACATATAGCAGATATGGTTGGATGTGCCATAACGAAGATTGATTCTGCGCCTTCCGTTAATAAAATACTTCAAGCCATAAAAGCAGGAGATACACAGATCGAAGGTAAGAGGACTCCACTGCGATTGTTTGCCAAACAAACTTTAAAGTCTAATTTCCGCCATATTCGAAGATTTCTTTCAGAACAGCCCTAATACATCATTCGGAACATCTAAAACGAAGACATCTTTCATAGAGTGCAATGAATTAACGTTTTTGGCATCCACATCACGCACAGTAAACTCGACGAATCCGCCCCTGATGGCATTATTGGGGCAGTAGTTCACGCAGATGCCACACCCGTCACATTTTAGGAGGTCTATTTGCTCGTCAATGGCATTTTGGGGACACTTTCTTTTTGGGATGCAGTCATCGCATTTTTCGCATGCTTTTCTATCTATGGAGTAGGGCATCTCCGACTTGATTTTACCGGATACGTCCACTGGCATTATATAGGCTGGTATCCCTCCTTTGGCAGCTAGTGCAACTGCATTTGTTATCAGTGAGTCCGCAATTCCGTGTACGATCTTTGCAACGGTGTTCGACGTCGCCGGGGAGATCACCAGCGCATCATATTTTCTCAAAAGAAAGCGTCCGTTCTTTGGAAAACTCCATCCCGTTTCGCTTTCTAGGAAGATCTCCTCCATATATTTACCGCCAGCGATCAGGATCAGTTTATCAAGCAATCCGTATACCCGTAAAACCTCCTCTCCAGCCAAGGAAACGAGAATGGTTACCTGGTGGTCCTCTGATAGTTTCTTAAAGACATCATAGCTCTCTTTCAGAAGGTGTCCTGCACCCGTAATACCCCATGCAATATTCATTTCCTTCCTTACCTCATGGCTTGTTGTATATGTCTAAATTTGATTGTTATTTAAAGGATACCTTATTAAATTAAGAAATATTAGCGCATTGCTTTATTATGTTTTTATATGAAATACTGGAATCTTCATAGTTATTTCAGAATTGATTAGACTATCTACATATAGAAGTTAGTTTTTAATGAGGTCAGAGAAATCGTTAAAAATGACATTTCTTCAGTCTACAATTAACTTTTATATTTAAAATAATCTCTAAACCTATCATTTCAGCCAAAAATTTTAGTAATTATTAAAACATGAAAGATAGAAAAGTCCTGAAGGTTGGATCGAGCTATATGATTACTTTGCCCATGGACATCGTGAGAGGCTTCGGATGGGACGAGAACACCCGGATAAGGGTAAGGATAACGGGGAGAAAGACGTTGGAGATAGGTGAGGCGTGAAAGCTTTATATTAGGCGTTGGACGATATACCCTAGAGATATACTGAATTCTTTTTCCTACTCAGCCAACTTCTCTACTATGAAAAAAAAGTCTATTTTTGCAGTAGCGCCCATGAGTTGAAATGTTGGTTTAACATTTGGAATAATTGACACGACTTCCCCTTCCAAATTATTTAAAAATTGCTCTAATCTCTGCCG
>JBHPDI010000049.1:0-7901 GCA_042577985.1 Halobacteriota archaeon
TCCATCAAAGTCGACGAGTCGCATAGCCTCCAACTCTTCAATTTTTACGTTTACCGTTTCTGGTGGTCTCATCGCTGGTGGCCACATAGGAACACTACCAGGATTAAAATAATTTGTTTCAGGAACCTGTGAAATCCGTCTTTGACATCTAGGTCTACCCCTTCTACATCCAGGTCTGCCTCTTCCTCTCATATATGCACATATGAGCTATAATAATAGATAAACTTTTTGCACAAATGAGCCAAAATATCTAAGCTATGCTGTTTTTGCTCCATGATGTCATGGTGTGGTAGGTGAGAGATCTTAGTTTCATAGACTAGGTAGTCTTTTTGAAGTTACCAACCAAAAAATTCTACAGTATGCGGTGGTGTGAGACATATAAAGAAATCATACATGGGGGCTAAAAATGGTAAATAATATTTACTAATTTTATTCTTGACGGTCTGTCTTTCATATCTTAATATTTATTTAAATTTTTACCTGAAATGGTGGCAAAAAGGCTATTTTATTAATGGTTTCGTAAATAGTGCATTGGCATACTTCATATCTATTTACTGAATCGATTCAGTGACACATTTGATAAATTAACGAACGCATAAGTACAAAGCTCTCACCCAACAAATCCTTTGGCTGTATTCAGAAATGATAAGATGAAATGAAAGCGAGAAAGGAGCAACATTATCGATGAAACCTAAAAAGAGATTATGGTCACAATATACGAAGTTAGCATCACAAATACAAATAAAATGATTCAGATAAAAATCATATTTTTTCTTAATTCTTAGGATGATCTCTCAAATAGTCTAATAGGAGTTTAAGAAAAATCGGTGGCAGGAGGTAAAATGTTAGACAGTGGAGATACTGCATGGATACTCGTATCGACCGCTATGGTCATGCTGATGACTCCAGGTGTCGGGCTATTCTACGGTGGGATGGTCCGTAAGAAAAGTGTCTTATCAATGCTTTCCCTCTCATTTGTAGCGCTTGCTTTGATAAGTATTCAGTGGGTTCTCGTAGGCTACAGCCTGTCCTTCGGCTCTGACATAGCTGGATTTATAGGTGACCTTGGGTTTCTTGGATTGAGGAATGTAGGCATGGACTGTGGAGATTTGACGATTCCGCACTTAGCATTCATGGCGTTCCAACTCGCTTTTGCTGTGGTGACGCTTGCAATTCTAACCAGTACAATGGCTGAACGAGTGAAGATGAGCGCATTCATTGTCTTTGGTTTGCTTTGGACAACGCTCATTTATGATCCGCTTGCTCATTGGATTTGGGGTGGCGGATGGCTTGCTCAACTTGGTGCATTGGATTTCGCTGGAGGCACTGTGGTTCACATAAGTTCTGGTTTCTCGGCTTTGGCTTTAGCACTTGTCATTGGCAAAAGACGTGGATTTGGAGAGGAGCAGATGGGGCCTCACAACATCCCTATGGCACTTCTTGGAGCAGCCTTGCTCTGGTTCGGCTGGTTCGGCTTTAACGGAGGTAGTGCATTAGCTGCAAACGGACTGGCAGCCAACGCATTTGTGGTCACAAATACTTCTGCCGCAGCAGGAGCTCTCGGTTGGATAACTGCAAACTGGATGCAAGGAAAACCAAGCTCATTGGGGATGGTAAGTGGTGCTATTGCTGGACTCGTTGCGATTACACCTGCAGCAGGGTTTGTTACTCCAATGTCCGCAATAGTAATCGGAATGGTCGCAGGGGTGATATGCTACAGGGCAATGCTTTTCAGAATGAAGATAGGGCTTGATGAGAGCCTTGATGCATGGGCAATACATGGGGTTGGTGGGCTCTGGGGTGCAATAGCTACGGGAATATTTGCAACTGAAGCGATAGGAGGATATTCAGGTTTGCTCTATGGAAATGCAGGCCAATTCCTGATTCAGATAATTGGAGCCGGAGCGGCAATTATCTACGCTTTTGTTCTTACGTTTTTACTAGCCAAACTAGTTGACATAACTATTGGATTAAGGGTTACAGAAGAGGAAGAATATGTAGGTGTCGATCTCTCACAGCATGGAGAGAGAGCGTATAATGGCTAAGATAAAATAGGGTGAGGAAAGGCAAAATGAAGAAAATCGAAGCAATAATCCGACCCGAAAAGCTGGAAAAGGTTAAAGATGCAATGGAAGAAAACGGGCACGTTGCCATGACTATAACCGATGTAATGGGAAGAGGAGAGCAAAAAGGAATCGCTTTACAATTCAGGGGAAAAAGCATGGAAGTCGATACACTACCAAAAGTTAAAATTGAAATAGTCGTGAAGGACGAGTTAGTCGAGCCTTTAATCAACGTGATATCAGGCGCGGCAAAAACAGGCAAATTCGGTGATGGCAAGATATTTGTGTCGTCATTGGACGATGTAATACGGGTGAGAACGTCGGATCGGGGAGAAAAAGCCTTGTGAGTTTTTTCTTTACATTTTTATATGCGACGTGACAATTCTCGACTGGAAGTCGAAATAAACGGAGGACTAATGCCCAAATCAGAGGGTATCAATAAAGTACTGCTAATCGGATCGGGACCTATTCAGATCGGTCAAGCTGCAGAATTCGATTTCTCCGGCTCTCAAGCCTGCAGAGCGTTAAGAGAAGAGGGTGTGCAGGTGGTGTTAGTCAATTCCAATCCTGCAACTATCATGACCGATTTTGAGATGGCTGATGTGATCTATATCGAGCCGCTGTTAACCGATGTAGTTGCGAAGATCATCGAAAAAGAGCGACCGGATGGAATTGTAGCTGGTATGGGAGGCCAAACGGGGTTAAATATAACAGCAGAGTTAGCAGAGGCAGGTATATTATCCAAATACAACTTACGGGTGCTTGGCACACCCTTGGAAGCAATTTACAATGCAGAAGACCGCGAGCTATTCAAGCAAAAGATGGAACGCATAGAAGAGCCTGTTCCCCGTGGGTTCACAGTTACCTCTCTCGACGAGGCTGAAACCGTAGCTACCGAACTCGGGCTGCCACTCATCGTCAGACCATCGTACACCCTCGGTGGCACTGGAGGCGGCATAGCGAGGACAATGGAAGAATTAAGAGAGATTGTTTCCTACGGACTACAGGTCTCTAGGATCCATCAAGTTCTACTCGAAGAGAGCGTACTGGGCTGGAAGGAGATCGAGTACGAAGTAATGCGCGATGCGAAGGATACATGCATCACGATCTGTAACATGGAAAATTTAGATCCTATTGGCATCCATACTGGGGAATCGATCGTGGTCACACCCTCCCAAACATTGACTGATGAGGAGCATCAAATGTTGCGATCCGCGGCAATAAAGATAATACGCGCTTTGAAGGTCGAAGGCGGCTGTAACATACAATTCGCGTTGAAAGAAGACTCTTACAGAGTAATAGAGGTTAATCCCCGTGTGTCAAGATCTTCGGCACTTGCGTCAAAAGCAACGGGATATCCCATCGCCCGGGTTGCAGCAAAGATAGCAATCGGACTCCAGCTTGACGAGATACGAAATGATGTCACGAAGGAGACGCCTGCTTCCTTCGAGCCTGCCATCGACTACGTAGTGGTGAAGATACCACGATGGCCATTCGACAAATTCCCGAGCGCGGATAGAACTTTGACAACCTCAATGAAGAGCACCGGAGAGGTAATGGCGATCGGACGGACGTTCGAGGAGGCGTTGCAAAAAGCGCTTCGTTCATTGGACATTGATAAAGCCTTCGGATACGATCACTGGTCTGATGATGAATTGAAGTTTCTCTTAAAAACGCCAACGGACGATCGGATATTTGCCATATATGATGCGTTGAAGAGGGGGTTCAGCTTAACTGAAATAGCAGAATTAAGCTCTATAGACCTGTTTTTCATTAAAAAGATCAAAAAAATAGTACGCTTTGAGGCGAAATTACAGAAAGACCTTGAAGGCAATTTACGAGGGGCAAAAAGGCTGGGCTTCTCCGATGAACATATCGCACAGCTAACAGGCAGAAGCAGATCAGAGATTAACGACCTCAGAAGGGAGAAGCGTATCATTCCTACATATAAAATGGTCGATACATGTGCGGCGGAGTTCGAAGCAAAGACACCATACTTTTATTCAACCTATGAGGATGAGTGCGAATTAAAGCCATCCAATAGAAAAAAGGTGCTAATCATCGGATCGGGGCCTATCAGGATCGGACAGGGGATTGAGTTTGATTATTGCACCGTGCACGCCGTAAAAGCGTTGAAAGAAGAGGGAATTGAAGCACACATTATCAACAACAATCCAGAGACCGTATCCACTGACTATGACACCTCTGATAAGCTCTTCTTCGAGCCATTAACACTCGAAGATGTTATGAACGTCATCGAAAAAGAGCATCACGAGGGTGTGATGGTGCAATTCGGTGGGCAGACCTCTGTTAACTTAGCAGTTCCGCTGAAAAGGGAACTGGAACTGACGGGATCAAAAACGCTCATCTTGGGAACCGATCCGGAACGTATGGATGCTGCCGAAGATCGGGAGCGATTCAGCAAATTGCTCCTGCAGTTAAACATCCCACAAGCAGAAAGCGGTTATGCAACCTCTATAGAGGGAGCGAAGGAAATAGCATCGCGCATAGGCTTTCCTGTACTCGTTCGCCCATCTTACGTATTGGGTGGCAGAGCGATGCAGATCGTATATGACATTCAAGATTTAGTAAGATACATGCATGAAGCTGTTCGTGTATCCAAGGAAAAACCGATACTCATCGACAAATTCTTGAAAAAAGCTATCGAGGTCGACATCGATGCGGTCTCTGATGGCGAAGAGGTGCTAATCGGTGCTATTATGGAGCATATCGAGGAGGCGGGGGTTCATTCCGGTGATTCTAGCTGTGTCATTCCGCCGCAATCATTATCCGAGGAGATAATCGAGAAGATAAAAGACTATGTAAGGAGAATAGCTCTCTCTCTTGAGATAAAAGGGTTATTGAACATTCAGATGGCGATTAAAGATGATGTAGTTTATGTGTTAGAGGTAAATCCTCGATCGAGCAGGACAATTCCATATGTAGCTAAAGCAACGGGGATACCGCTTGCAAAGCTTGCCGCTAAGGTGATGTTAGGGCATCAGTTAAGAGATTTTGGCGTCACGGAGCGAGAAGTGAGACATGTAGCGGTAAAGGAGGTTGTTTTGCCCTTCTCTAAGTTAAATGGAGTTGATACCATCCTCGGACCAGAGATGAAGAGCACGGGCGAGGTGATGGGCATCAATGGAGGATTTGATAAGGCCTTTTACAAAGCAGAACTAGCCGCTGATAATTCACTGCCAACGGATAGTAATAGTACGGTTTTCGTTTCGGTGTGTGATGAAGATAAGGAGGAGATCGTAGAAGTGGCACGAACGTTGCAGGAAGTTGGGATCTCCATCGTAGGCACCGATGGCACGGCAAATTATCTCAGGCGTCGAGGGATTGAGGCGAGAAAATTGAAGAAGATTCAGGAAGGCTCGCCGAATGTCCTAGAGATGATGCACGCGCAAGCAGTGAACTTAGTGATAAACACACTGACCGATAAACAATCTTCCAAGGATGGCTATCAGATACGAAGGAGATGTATCGATCTCGGGATTCCGTATATAACAACGATTCCGGCGGCGAAAGCGGCGGCATCAGCAATTGCTAAAATGAAAGAGAGTGGGTGGGCGATTGAAGTGAAGTCCATAAATGAGTATTTTGCAGGTTGAAATGAAAGCGATTCTTGCTCTTGAGGACGGGACGGTAGTGGAGAGCGAAGGGTTTGGAGCTGAGGGAATATCGATCGGCGAATTAGTCTTTTCAACGCCATTTACGGGCTACGAAGAAGCGCTGACTGACCCCTCTTATAATGGACAAATCTTGATGCTCACCTATCCGCTCGTTGGGAACTACGGCGTAAGCGGAGCAAAATTCCAATCCAATGGAATAAAAGCAGAGGGTTTTGTGATAAGGGAAAAATGCGACTTGCCCTCTCATTACAAGAGCAAGCAGAGTTTAGATGCATTCTTGAGAAATGAAGGCGTACCGGGGATCTGCGAGATCGATACGAGGATGCTGACGCGAAAGATACGAGAGTATGGCACAATGAAAGCATGTTTATACAACGGGGACAAGGGGGATAATGGGAAAGCTTTAAAACTCGCGAAAACTCAACCAGATATCTCAGAGCTCGACTTGATTGAGCAAGTTACGTGTAACCACGCGTACAAGATTATTGGAAAAAAAGGATCAAAACGAATTGCAGTACTAGATCTGGGCATTAAGAGAAATATATTGAATAACTTAAAAAAACGAAACTGGAACATCTTCGTGTTCCCTGCTAATGCAACAGAATCAGAGATTATGTCGGCAGAACCCGATGCACTACTGCTCTCAAACGGACCTGGTGATCCCAAGCGGGGGAGAAATGCAATGAAAGTGGTCAAGGAACTGGTGGGAGAGATTCCGATTTTCGGTATTTGTCTCGGGCTGCAGATAATCGCACTTGCCCTTGGCTGCGATACATACAAACTGAAATTCGGGCATCGTGGTGCGAATCAGCCAGTGAAAGACCTCAAAAGCGGACGGGTGTACATAACCTCACAAAATCATGGGTTCGCCGTTGATAAAGAATCATTGGAGGGGAAAGCAGAACTAACGCAGATAAATGCAAACGATCAAACAGTAGAGGGTTTCGAGAATTCATATCTTAATGTTAAATGCGTGCAATATCATCCAGAAGCGAGCCCGGGACCATTGGACACTGAGAAGTGGTTCTTTGACGAACTCGCAAAATATACTATAAAGGATTATGAAATTAATCAAAAAAGAAGGAGTTGATTGAAAGCAACCAATGTTAATCAAGATCGGTTTGATTTCAATCAATTATTATGAGGTGGAAAAACTTACGAAGATTTTTGGTTGCCACACGAGCTTTCAGAGCACCTATCTCTCTCTGTAATCGGCTTTATTTCTTGTCTTTTTCCTGATCAAAAACTATTATTTGATTTCCCATCCCAATCGCTTCATTCATTTAACCTACTCTTTTCTTGTGGACCGTCCGATACCCTTAATCGCAACTTAGCCAAGTCCTCTTTTATATCCACGTTGAATCCCATTCCCCTCAAAGTCTCTTGAAGAAGCATCTTGACAAACTCCTTAAGCACGTCTGAACTCAATACCAGAGTAAACTCTCTATTGGAGATCTGCGTCACTGTGAAGAAATTGCATGCCTCAAGACGTCTCAGAACCGGTTCCACATGGAGATATTTGTGCTTGAACTGATCTGCGTGCGCCTCGCAGATCGTCTTATTTAACTCCCAGAACTTCTCCTTCTCGGGATGCGTTTCGATGAACTTAAGGAATAGCAGCCAGTGATCGATATCCATTATAACGTGTTCACCAAGCCCAAGCATTTCAGCATGGGTATATAACTTCTGATCATCAAAGGATTCAAATAGCATCCGATGCTTGCTATAAAATCTCAATGCCTCGCGCACGAGTTCACTCTGTGACATTCCCAATTCGTCCTTCATCTTTTTGAACAGCTTGAAGGCATCTTCATCCATTGCTATCGTGATTCGTTCTGGTGCTTTCATTTTATTTCTACTAATATACTTGGTTCCATGTTTAAATATTAGTCCTTCAGTTGGTTAGTAATCAACATTTAATTTACTGTACTTAGTCGAGTTCATATCTGTTCATAATTTTTGTGTTCTTTTCTCAAAAAGAATAAAAATACTGTATTTAGATTACAAATTAGAGGTGCAATACTAGATGGAAGAAAAGACAAAAGTGAAAACGAAAGGTGATGTATTCGAAGCGATCGGTAATCTAGAAGTAAAGTTCGTAAGGCTCTGGTTCACAGATATTCTAGGACAGTTGAAGAGTTTCGCTATTACACCGCGCGAATTAGAAGGTGCTTTTGACGAAGGGATGGGATTTGACGGC
>JBHPDI010000050.1:0-7884 GCA_042577985.1 Halobacteriota archaeon
TACTCATTTATTCTCAATCTCCTGTGCAATTATAGTTAAATTTCTATACCAATCCTCGATTGAAAGATTTGGGAAGGACCAGTTACAATGTGGTTGATAATATCTATCTAGGGATATTGTCTTCAGATGGCGGAAAGCAAATGACTTGAGCCCTGCCTCAATCACAAAACCCACATAATAGGTCATTCCGAGGATCAGTGCTAGGTCGTGAGGACTATCTTCACCATAGACATTCCACTCCGGGTCTGTGAGCCGATTGCCGATATCCATAGAAGTCATCGAAGCCGCGGGCTTAAAGTCTCTCTTTAGAAACTCTGCTAACGTATGGGCTGTCGTAACCACCGGAATATTGGCAGCTCTCGCAATGCGAATGATATGGTCGATCGGATTTTTGCCCCCTAAATCTACTTCAGCTGCCTCATGCCCCACAACGAAGATTGGATTTTTTGCCTTCTTTAATAATGTAGAGACTATTTCAGGCTTTTTGATCACTACAGATTTTATGGTACCCGGAACTTCATACTTTTGCCAAGGTTCAGCTGCCATTGTTATCTTTCCTCCCTCACAAGTCTTGTTAATAGCGTTGGATCTGGAGTAGGGACTTCACTCTCTTTCCAGTCATTTTCCTTCAGGATTTCTAATATCTCATCCTTCATGGTTATTGGGACGTCTGCCATCGTACGTACAAATAATTGAATGTCATCTGGTAGGGTTCCGTAAAAACGCTTGTGCATGTCTATGTAGTGGTTTAGCTTTATCGATCTGCCTTTCGTCGTGTCGTTAGGCCTTATGCAAAGTTTCGGTATTAGAGTCATTGCTTCCTCCTTCGTCTCCACGGCGATGAAGAGGTGTTCTGGTGCTGGGCCCGTATATACACGCTTTCCTGTGCGAGCGTCGATACTATACCAGTCCTCCTCTTTGTCCTTCCTTCCCAACAATGCCCGCCTATACTTGGAGCCGTGTGGTCCTACGATGACAGGTATGCCAAGCCTCCAGAATCCACTAGCTATGGCAGCGGCTTTTTGAGACATAGCTCCCCAGGATATGCCCACAGCACCCACTCGATTGTATATATAATCGGCAATTTCTTCATAATTCGAGTTCAGCTTCCGTCTGGCGAAAATGCTTGCTATCTTGATAGCGGCCCCAGATATATGTGCGTTGGAAACACAGGAGCCACAGTTTACAAGGCTCCCACCATCAAAAGCTCCTGAATATGCTTCATAGAGGCTAAGACCCTCCTCGTTTTTGCACATCCCTAGGTTCATAGCGGCGCAGCCGGAAGTAGCTACGATAAAGCGGCGTTTTAGGAATTCTTCGATTATAAAAGCATTATCTTTCCAACTGCCCGGATAATTAGAGCAGCCGACGATTCCAATCACACCTGGTATTTCACCCATGACGATGGAGGCACCAACTGCCCTGATCTCTGAATCTTGTATAGCTCCCCTACCTGATCGAATCTTGAACTTTTCATCTTTCATCCTTGACTTGGATGCTCCTATTATGATGGTGTGGAGCTTCAGATCGTTGGGGCACACCCCCTCACCCTCACAACGCCCGCATCCTATGCAAGACTCGTATAGGTCCGAGAGCGGCTGAAGGTTTCCTTTGGCTGCTGCTTCCATGGCTTCCGGAAGGGGTACATAATTTGGACAAACCCGTTGACAGCTCAGGCATTTTGTACATTTCTTGGCGTACTCAATTATCTCAGCCTCTTCCGGGATAATCCCTGACTTTTTCCGCTTCGGGAATACGCCCATTGCAACCCTGGTAGCCACCTCACCTGCCTTGTCAGAATCTAGGATGGCTACACCCGGACTCCTACCCTCCACAAGGTCGCTTACTATTTCATCTGCTGGATCATCGGTACGGTTTGGTAGCCCTTGGAAATTCTTGTAATTCGTTGAAATTAGAGGTGCATTGACCTTTTTGGCTTCGTCCAGTATGTCTGCGCGGACGCATTGCTCATCAACCACTATCACGTCTGCTATGCCGGATCTCACGAACCGCAGTTGATGGGAGAGAGGGCCAGCTATCTTTGCCTTTTTTGTATATCTGGTTAAATCATGTGCAGTGCAGCATATGCCGGTGAGTTCGATATCGTCCTCCAGTCCACTGTCCTCCATATAGTCAAATATCGCGGCTGCTGGAGGTACGTTGTGTCCTATTACCAAAATGACAGGCTTAGAAGTGTCAATGCTTCCTATTCCTACGTCCACTAGCGGTGCCTCAGGGTCCGCCTTTGGAAAATTTAAAGCAGATATCTGTGCCAAATCAGAGACTTCCAGAGCGAGATGGTCGATCATACCCGCATGAAACGCCTTTGACTCGAAATCCAAGTTATCGCCCTCTTGTCCAGTATGGCAGCAGGAAAGCAATTGGCTTATCTCTGTTTCCGCGTAATCGAGAATATCCTCAAGGTCACCTAGTGTCTTGGGCTTTATGCCCGTAATCAAGCGGGAGTGCGGTGCCTCAATAAGTGTGGACGGCCCACCCATATCGAGAGGATAATCTTTGCCTAATTTGCCTACCAACTCCTTGACCATGTGCCTACCATGGCCTGCATGGGTTGCTGCACCTATGGCACATGCAAGTAGGACTATTCGCGATTGCTGTGCTGCCATGTCCAGTCCGCATGCCCCTCTTTTTCCCTTGCTCAGATCGCACTTGCCCATGGTGCACAAGCAACATAGGTCGCAGAACGGCAAATAAAAGGGCTTATATCTGTTCAAAAGTATACGGTCCCACTCTCTGAAAGTTGAGATGTCAGGCATGGGGGTGGATCCTATTTCTTCTTCCCACTCTTCATAAAACGTTCCAACGGTGGCGTCCAGACCTTTTATCTTAAATCCACCACTTTCCAGCTCATCAACCTTGAATCTTGCTTTTTTCACACAATCTCTCCTTTATTAGTCTATTTTTGATTTTTGAGATGGCTTCGAAGGCTCTCGATTTTGGGAAATTAATCAAAACATCCCCGTTCATCTCAGCTTCTCTTACTTTATAATCAAAGGGGATGATGCCTAAAATGTTATCAAAATTCTTATGTATAAGCTTTTCTTCTTCATCACCATTAACCTTATTCCCGATCACGTAAGTTTTTTCCAACCCGATATCCCCTGCCAGATTCATTATTTTATGGGCGGTTTCTATTGAGTTGGGTGTTGCTTCAGTCACGGCTATCAATGCATCAGTATATCTTGCAGTGCCCCTCCCTAAATGCTCAATCCCAGCCTCCATATCCACTATGACGTCATGTTCTCCTGAGAGCACTTGTTTTAGAAAAGTTTTTAACATAACGTTGGCTGGGCAGATACATCCAGTACCTCCTTTTTTGACGGTTCCCATTAAAATGAACTTTACTCCATCCGGTGCATCTATCCATAACTTCTGGGGTAAGTCAGAAACTTTCGGATTTAATTTGAATACTGATCCATAAACATCTGGAGAGGTGCCAGTCCTTTCCTTGATCAGATCCCCCATTTCTGCCAGGGGTATCAAACCCCTGAATTCCTCATCTTTTATGCCCAGGGTTGAATGGAGATTATGGGCTGGATCTGCATCTATGGCTATCACATCAAAGCCATCTCTGGCAAGCATCCTGGCCAAGGTTCCAGCAAAAGTCGTCTTTCCGACGCCTCCTTTTCCACTGATGCATATTTTCATACCCTCCTTACTTCATTATTAAAAGTTATAAATCTTTCTCTTCTATATGTGCTTACTTATGATTTGCTTACAATGTAGGCGCATACCTCGTTTTTATTAGTAATTAAATTACATCAATTGTAAGAAATCTCGTTGTCGATCATCGGTCAAGAGTGCATTCCTATTAAAACTGATTATTTTGAGTTCTGTTTGACGCAATAGCCATCTTTAACAAAGTTTAATACTCTATAAAGAAATGGTTGTTTTAAAGTTATAATCTCAGGGAGGAAAAGAATGGATAAACTGGATAGAATGGAATCGATAATGGGCATCATTGGCGGTAGTGGTCTTGGGCTGTTGGTAGGAAGTGCGTATTCTGGGACATATGTAACGCTTTTAGGAGCTGGCTTAATGTTAATATTCATTGTTGCCCTAGTTGTTCTGTCTTACAAAGGTAAGGAGAAATTATAAAAATAGAGCGGATAAAAGTATCTTGAAAGAGGATATGTTAGTGTACCAATCTATTTCAAAATCGATTAATTCACTTTAAGTTTTGCTATGTTACATCTTTGAATGTAAAGTAAGCAAATTACATCAAAGGTAATAAATGAGCAGAATTATCTTTGTCTAACTATAAACAAGATTTATATATCTCAACTAATTCAGAATTAATATGGTCAAAATTGCAATAGATGTTGTCTTGTTGCCATCAGAAGAAATGACGGGTAAGGCAATTGAAATCAATAAAGAGTTACTAAAAAATCATGAAGATAAAATTATTTTAGATAAAGAAAAATCTTTACCTCATATTTCTTTGTGTATGGGTTGTATTGAGGAGGATAAGATTCCTGAAATCCAAAAAATCATTGATGAAATTTCAACAGAATTTTTGCAATTCAATTTACAAGCAATTGATCTAAAAGCAGATATTATTCCAACCGGGAAAAAAGTATCTGGATTACACATTAAGAATCAAAAAAAATTGCAAAAATTACATGAAACAATAATGAACAGATTATGGAATTACTTATTCTATGATGTTGAAATTTCAATGTTGTTTAATCCTCCTGAAGTTGAAGAAGTAACTCTTTATTATATAAAAAATTATGAAAAAAAATTTAATAATCCTCTATCATTTCACCCACACATAACAGTTGGATTTGGCGAAACTGATAAATTTCAATTGCCTATTGATTTTACAGCTTCAAAAATTGCCTTATGTCAATTAGGAAATTACTGTACTTGTAGAAAAATAATCATTTCTTCTGATTTGAATTAAGTTTGCTCTTTAATGTTTTATTTTAAGGAAATCCATTCTCGATGTAGCTCTTTTCTCGACTCACTCCGCTATCGCTTCGTTCGGGGCACATAACATCGGATAAACTCAGATTCAATTCCAAAATCAATTAATTCATTTTAAGTTTCGCTTATGGCACATCTTTGAATTTAAAGTAAGAAACTTACTGTAAATGTAAGAAATTATGGTAAAAGTTCTTTTTAACTCTCAAAATGGATGGTTAAATTAAAAAAGTCGTGCATAATCCTACATATAATACTCAGTAATTTTTTTATGCCTCCCTAGGATTGCATGTACCTTTTTAAGTTCTTCAGGTATGTTGATATGTTGTGGACATTTTTCCAAGCATTTACCACATTGAACACACATGACAGCACTTCCATTCGAATCATCCTCTTTCAATTGTTTTTTAGATATGGCTAGTTTTCCATACCCTCTTGAAACAAGCCACCGACGAATACGACTATCTTCCAAGGAAACGTTATTCAATATTGCAAAGTTCTGGGGAATATTGACGCCAGAGGGGCAGGGCATGCAATACCCACATGATGTGCATGGAACAAGAATCCTTTTACGATAGACTTCGATGAGTTTGTTTATGATTTCCAAGTCATCATCTTTTAGTGTACCAATTCCTGAACGGTCTGCACTGGCACAGTTTTCGTCAACCATTTTTTGGGAACCCATGCCACTAAGAACGACCGAGACTTCGGGGCGATTCCAGACGAATTGAAGCGCCCAATCGACTGATGATCTTTGATTCTTGGCGGCGGCCATGATATCAAGAGCTTCTGCTGGAGGATTAGCCAATCTTCCGCCTTTCACCGGTTCCATTATCACAACTGCAATCCCTTTATCATAGGCATACTGTAAGCCATCGGTAGTTGCTTGGATGCCTGTATCCATGTAATTGTATTGTATTTGAACAACATCCCAGTTGTAATAATCCACAATCTCTTTGAAAACAGGAAGTGTATCGTGGAATGAAAATCCAATATGTCTTATTTTTCCCATCTCTTTTGCTTCTATCATTTTATCTATCAATTGCAAGTCTTTCAGCTTTTCAAATTGCCCTCGAGTCATGCGGTGGAAAAGATACATGTCCAAATAATCTGTTTGAAGCTTTTCTAATTGCCTTTCCAAATAACTATCGAAATCTTCTGCTTTTCTAACAAAAAACGTGGGCAACTTGGTAGCCAGGTGAACCTTTTCACGATACCCATCTCTAAGGGCCTGGCCAACGATTCTTTCGCCCGCTCCAAAATGATACGGCCATGCAGTATCTAAATAGTTGATTCCTTTGTCAATTCCACTTCGAATTATTTTGATGGATGTGCTTGCATCTGCCTGTAGATGCATAAATCTTTTCGTTGGCAAACGCATGCAGCCAAATCCTAGGGCAGAAACTTCCCAGTCAAGGGAACCCATTTTACGATATTGCATTTTATGAATTCCTCTCTATCCTATCTCCCCATAGTAAAAGAAATCAGTCTCTGGATTTTTTTATTTTTAGATTGTGTCTGAAAGAAATATCTCAAACTTTCACAACATTCTCATATATCTATATTATTGGAATATAAACGAATCGTCGCCATTTCAATTAATGGGGGCAGCACATACTAAGTTGCGACTGTAGGGATCGAACCGCATACCAGCTTGTTATGCAACGTCTTCAACCCCTCATTTGTTCCATAGGTGGAGCAAATCCAAACGATTGTAAAATAATCGTTGCTATTATCATTATAACTGCAAATAGTATGACCCATTTAAGAAGAACCCTGAGGCTTTTACCAAATATCCCAGCACTAGCAACCATACCCGCAATTCCAAGTTCCAGTGTTTGACCTATCCACCAACCAAGCAATAAATCAATCTCTATCGTTGAAATAGAATATAACCCCAAGGTAGACGATGCTCCCAAGAGTGCACCGAATTTTAATCCAAACCAAATTCCCTTTTGCCATTTATTTATATTTAGTCTCTCCATAATCCAAACAAGAAAAATCGCAAGAATCAAAAAGGATAAATATCCAAAAGGAATCCTTAGAAATGCCTCTTCTGCAGGCAATAAAAATGAACTTGGCTGAACATATAATCCGGCCAGTAAACCAGCGTGTAGAAAGAAATCAAATCCAAGTATGGAAAGCCAACAAATTAGGATAAGACTAATATGCCATTTAATGGATTTATTTATAATTTTAATTTCATTGGTTGAGTTCATGATGTCCCTCTTGAATATGTATCCTATTGGAAGGAGGATAAAAGGATTTTCTGATGCAATTTAGGGAAATTTTTGATTTCCATTTTATATGCTGTTTTGCGGAGTGCATAATCTTATATTAAAATCCACCAAAAGTCTCGATAGTGTGATCCGTTTCATGCATGATGCATTTCTGGGCCGAATCATATATCTTTTGAGTCTTGATATCTGCTTTGGCTCCAACTTTTGTGCCAAGTAAGAAGGCGATTTCGTTTTGGTTCAGGTCCAGCATTGCAGAGATTCCGATCGCAGATTCTTTTTTATTGAACAACGTCTTCAAAAATGGTATCAATTCAGCACGAGCGTATCGCTGCGATACATGGCAGTTTTTTCCAATTTTAGTTGCAATTGAGTCCCTTACAACTCTAACTGACTTTGATTGTCCCAATTTTCTCCACATTGAGGGGGGTTTATAGGGCGTATATCCATGATGTTTCTTTGACCTGACAGCTTGCACGCCAAAGGTCATCATTTCTCCAGCGTATTTCCAAAGAACGTAATTTTGTCTTCTTTTAACCCTGCCAAGAAAAATATCTGCCCTTGATAAAGACTCAAAACCATTAGCGAGATCTTTGCCTTTATACTCTTGTGGGAGGTTTTCATCTATCCAATGAATTAAATCCTCTGGATTTTCATCCAGGGTGTATGATGCATGCAATGCCTTCTTAGGATCGCTTCC
>JBHPDI010000051.1:0-7320 GCA_042577985.1 Halobacteriota archaeon
CATAACAACTATCAAGCGAGATAATTATTCGCTTTAGGTATAAATTTCAGAGTTAAGGCTAATTTTTCTAATGTTGGTTCAATTAATCTATTTTATGGATCAGGCAACTAAGAAGATTGCGTCACAAGAAAGCTAAAAGCCGATATTCAAGATTATCGAAGAAATGAAACTGAGAAAATATTCTTATTACTAACTAATTCCAACATTTTTCACTCCCCCAACAATAACTTAATAAAACACACTAAGAATAAGGTAAAATACTTTAATCATCGGAGGAAATAATTTTTCCGGGAGATCATTATGGCAATTCATCCAATTGAATTCAGATATGGCACGCCCGAGATGAAAAGAATCTGGACAGAAGAGGTGAGGCTACAGAAGTATCTTGAGGTAGAATCTGCACTGGCAAGAGCAGAAGCAGATGTTGGGCTGATACCAAAAGAGGCTGCAACTAGGATTGCTGCCAATCTAAACAAGGTACAAGTGAACAGAGTCAAGGAGATCGAAGATGAAATCGGGCATGACTTGATGGCTGTTGTGCTCGCGCTGGCAGAACAATGTGGTGATGCCGGCGAGTTGGTTCACTTTGGTGCGACCTCAAATGACATATTGGATACTGCACTTGCTTTGCAACTGAAAGACGGAATCGATATCATAGAAAAAAGATTGATAGAATTGAAGGATGTATTGGTGGATCGGGCGGTGGAGCACAAGCATACGGTATGCGTATCCAGAACCCATGGCCAGATTGGAGTTCCTACTACATACGGACTTCGCTTTGCCATCTGGGCATCCGAGGTTGGAAGACATCTTCAACGCTTGAATCAATTGAAACCAAGAATTCTGGTTGGTCAGATGAGTGGTGCAGCCGGCACTGGAGCTGCATTTGGACCTTCCTATATAGAGATTAAAGATAAAACGATGCGATACCTTGGATTGGGTGCAGTAGATGTCTCGAATCAGCTCATACAGCGTGATAGATACGCAGAGCTTGTGATGTTTTTGGCAAATGTCGCAACTACACTTGATAAAATCGGAATCGCCTTGAGGAGTCTTCAGAGAAGCGAGATCGCTGAGGTCGAAGAAGGCTTTGGAACAAGGCAAGTGGGCTCATCTACGATGCCCCATAAGCGCAATCCTATTAAGTCAGAGCAAGTATGTGGCTTGGCCAGAGTTATCAGAGCACAAGTCGAACCTGCCTTGTTGAACAATACGCTATGGGACGAACGAGACCTTACGAACTCCTCCTGTGAGCGAGTCATATTTCCAGAGGTCATGATATTGACAGATCACACGATCAATACCATGATAAAAATCATACAAAATCTTCAATTACATCCTGAAAACATTAGAAAAAATCTTGACCTGCTAAAAGGAATTAACATGTCTGAGTCAGTGATGATTGAATTGGCGAAGCAAGTTGGTAGGCAGCAGGCGCATGATATCCTACGAACATGTGCTATGAATGCCCGCAAGACCGGTAAGCATATGAGGGACTCACTCCTTGAAAACGAAGAGATTATTAAACATCTTTCCCGGGATGAAATCGAGCGTTTGATGAATCCAGAAAATTACATTGGAGCTGCAGTGGAGCAGGTTGAACTAGTGGTGAAAAAATTACGAGATGAATCATGATCACTAAGAAAAACGTAGAGCATATTAGTTGGCTTGCCCGGATAAAGCTTACAGAGGAAGAAAAAGAGAAGTTCACGAAGCAGCTAAACTCCATATTGGATTATTTTGAGACACTGGATGAGGTTGAAGCAGTTGTCCCCCCCACACATCATGTGTTGGGTCTTACCAACGTTTTTAGAGAGGATGTAGTGAAGAAATCAATTAGTCAAGAAGATGCGCTTGCCAATGCGCCAAAGAAAGAGAGGGGATATTTCAAGGGTCCCAGGATTGTTTAGCATGAACATCAATGGGATACAAGAAATGTTCAATATTAGGGATTCTGTGGAAGAAACAATACACTCCACATTTGACAAAATTGAGCGCAGCAAATTAAATGCATTTATAACCCTCTCAAAGGAGGGCGCCCTGGAAGAGGCAAGAAGATTGGATAAAAACGGCGCAAAAGGAATGCTTGGAGGGATCCCAATTGGGATCAAGGATTGTATCTCTACCAAGGGCATACAAACCACATGTGGCTCAAAAATTTTAGAAGGATATGTACCGCCATACGATGCGCATGTTATTGAGCGATTAAAATCAGAAGGCGCAATCATCATCGGAAAAACTAACATGGACGAGTTTGCAATGGGAACCTCTACGGAAACCAGCTATTTCGGCCCGACTAGAAATCCTTGGGACATTAACCGAGTGCCCGGGGGCTCTTCTGGGGGAAGCGCCGCAGCTGTGGCAGGCGGAGAAGTCCCAATCGCACTTGGCTCAGACACTGGCGGATCAGTCCGATGTCCTGCATCCTTTTGTGGGGTGGTGGGTTTGAAGCCCACATACGGCTTAGTTTCCCGATACGGATTGATTGCATATGCCAACTCATTAGAACAAATCGGTCCGTTTGCTTGCAATGTAAAGGATGTTGCACTCCTCCTGGACGTAATCGCAGGTTACGACTCAAAAGATTCCACTTCGGTAAATAAAAAATGTGAATACTCGAAAGCACTTAGGGAAGATGTGTCTGATGTTAAAATAGGCGTTCCAAAGGAGTTTTTCGGCGAAGGCATCGATGAAGACGTTGAAAAAGCAGTATGGGAAGGCATCAAGACTCTGGAAGACCTGGGTGCATCCTATACAGAAATCAGCTTGAAGCACACCAAATACTCTCTAGCAGCTTACTACATAATTGCGATGAGTGAAGCTTCTTCAAACCTAGCACGATTTGATGGACTTAGGTACGGTCTTCGTCTGGAAAAAGACAAGGATTGGCATACCACCTTTTCAGAGATAAAAGCACAGGGTTTTGGTGAAGAAGTGAAGAGAAGGATCCTCTTAGGAACATATGCGCTCTCAGCCGGTTATTATGGAAGATATTATCTCAAAGCGCTAAAAGTACGCACTTTAATCAAACGCGATTTTGAATCCGCTTTGAAGGATACGAATGTGCTGATAACGCCAACCATGCCATTCCCTGCATTCAAGATAGGCGAGAAGATAGGAGATCCATTAGCATTGTATCTGGCAGACGTGAATACCGTTCCCATAAACTTGGCAGGCGTGCCTTCCATATCCGTTCCATGTGGATTTTCAGGAAAATTACCGATCGGCATGCAGATCATCGGGCGTCATTTTGATGAAGCCACAATCCTACGAACCGCATATGCTTTTGAGCAGAATAGCAGGTGTGAGGCATGAACGATGTTATCATTGGTTTGGAGGTCCATGTACAACTGAACAAGCTAAGATCCAAGCTTTTTTGCTCTTGCTCTACAAAATATCATGATTCTGAGCCTGATACTCACACATGTCCTGTTTGCTTAGGACTGCCTGGAACTCTGCCGGTGATAAACAGGAAAGCCGTTGATAGCGCGATAAAAGTTGCATTGGCGTTGAACTGCAAAATAGAAGAATGTACGATGTTTTATAGGAAAAACTATTATTACCCTGACTTGGTTAAGGGCTTCCAGATCTCTCAATATGATTATCCTATTGCGATCAATGGAAAGATTAATATCGAGATAGAAGACGTAGAAAGGGAAATAAGGATTAATAGGGTGCATATGGAGGAGGACCCAGGCAGATTGATTCATGTGGGCACGATAGATAAGTCCAGGTATTCCCTTATTGACTACAATAGATCTGGTATGGCACTGTTGGAAGTTGTGACAGAACCAGACTTACGTACGCCGAAAGAGGCACGAATATTTTTAAACAAGTTAAAAAACATTCTAGAATATCTGGATGTATTTGATAGCTCTCTGGAAGGTTCGTTGAGGGTAGATGCCAATATATCCTTGGCCGGCGGTGCAAGAGCAGAAATAAAGAATATCTCTTCTTATAAAGGGGTTGAGAAAGCTCTATTATTTGAGATCGTGAGACAGAATAATTTGCTGAGGCGGGGGGTTAAAGTAGTACAGGAGACCCGTCACTTCGATGAAGATCGGGGTGTCACGATCTCGCTTAGAACGAAGGAAGGCGAGGAAGACTACAGATACTTTCCTGAGCAAGATTTAGTGCAGTTTACCCTAGGAAATAAAGTAGCCAAAATCAAGAAGAATTTACCAGAGTTGCCAGATGCCAAGCGCCAGAGATTCATTCTTCAGTATGGCATCTCAGATAACCATGCGAAAGTGCTGATCTCTGAACTGGGGTTGGCCAATTTCTTTGAGATTGTCGCAACTGAGTTAGATGCAAACTTAAGCGCAACATGGATAGCAGATATCTTAAAAGGAGAATTGAACTACCGAGATCTAGATATAAGTGCATTTTCACCAGGGCACATGATCCAAATCTTGCAAATGTTAAAAAAGGAAGAGATCGCGGAAGAGGGCGCAGTGAATGTCATACGAACTATACTGGATGAGGAAGGGACTCCGTCGGAGATCGTCGAGCGTAAAGGTTTGCCGCCGAAGATGGGTGAAGACGCAAGCGAAAATATAATGCCTCTGATCGTAGATAAGTATCCCGACGCATTCCAGGATTTTTGCAACGGGAAGCATGAGGCGATGCATTTCCTAATGGGGCAAGCTATGAAGGAAACGCACGGAACAGTAGATCGAAGTACTGCTATTGAATCGCTAAATAAATTGAAAAAGGAGAAATTACAAAATGCACCTGATTGTCACTGAGAAACATAACACAGCGAAGAGAATCGCACAGATTCTCTCTAAAGGAAATGCGAAACAGAAAAAAGTTGACGGAGTAGATACATACGAATATCCTGAATCGAGAGTCATTGGATTGAGCGGACACATCCTTAATGTGGATTTTCCACCAGAGTATAATAACTGGTCAGACGTCGAACCACAGGAACTGATAGGGGCCGAAATCGTATTGGTACATAAACAGAAAAAGATAATCTCTGCTTTGCAGAAGTTGGCAAAGGACGCATCCCGCATAACAATTGCCACTGATTATGATCGAGAGGGAGAGTTGATAGGAGCGGAGGCGTTGAGGTTGGTTCCATCTTCAATTCCAACTGATAGGGTACGATACTCTGCGATCACTCCGTCTGAAATCACCAAATCATTCTCAAATCCGACTAAGATCGACTTCAATCTTGCATCAGCAGGCGAGGCACGCCAGAAGATAGATTTAGTATGGGGTGCTGCCCTAACAAGATTCGTTTCGCTGTCTTCACGTCGCCTAGGTAAAAACTTCCTTTCGGTAGGAAGAGTTCAGACTCCCTTGTTGGCATTATTGGTCGAAAGAGAGAAGCAGATAGAAGCTTTTGAGCCGACCCCCTATTGGGAGATCTACGCTACTTGCAAGAATGATGGGGAATTTGTCGCAAAGCACGAAAAAGATCGTTTTTTAGAGAAGGACAAGGCAGACAGCATCATCTCAAGACTCGGTTCGAAGGGCATTATATCCAAACTGAAAAGTAGGAAAAAAAATCAGGCGCCACCAGTGCCATTTGATACAACAGAATTCCTTAGAGCAGCCAGCTCGATAGGTATCACACCCGCCAATGCGATGAGAGTTTCTGAAAGCCTATATCTCAATGGATGGATCAGCTACCCCCGGACAGATAACACGGTCTACCCTAAAAGCATTGATTGTAGGGGCATCATAAAAATGTTCACAGAGAGCGATTTTGGGGACTATGCAGAATCGCTGCTAAAGAAAAAAGTGTTAAAACCTACAAGGGGTAAAAAAGAAGCTACCGACCATCCACCGATACATCCGGTTTCAGTTGCCAGCAAGAAGGATTTAAACACTTATGAATGGAAGATTTATGAACTGATCGTGCGCCGATTCTTTGCGACCTTTGCAACTCCCGCGGTCTGGGAAATGACCAAAGTGACTGTGGAAATAAATGGTGAACTTTTCAATGCGGATGGGGCAAGATTGCTTGAGGACGGATGGTTATGGTATTATCCATACTATAAAATCAAAGAGAATATCCTGCCCGCCCTGAAGGAGGGTGAGACATTAGATATCCTAAAGGTCGACCTAGTGGAGAAAGAAACCCAGCCCCCAAAAAGATACAAGCAAGGAGGTTTGATAAAAAAGATGGAAGATCTGGGGCTTGGAACAAAATCTACAAGGCATGAGATGATCAGCAAACTCTATGCACGTGGATATGTATATGAGAACCCTTTGAAACCTACTAGTACTGCATATGCGGTCATCGAAACGTTGGAAAAATACGCGGCTCCGATTACAAAGCCCGATATGACTTCTAAGCTTGATAAGGATATGGACAGAATCGCCGAGGGCATGATTGAAGAAGAAAATGTTGTCCAAGAGTCCAGGGAGATGCTTGGCATCATATTTGAAAAGTTAAACGGAAGCAAGGACCAGGTTTCCAGGAAACTCCAAGATGGACTGAGAGATGATAAAATAGTTGGCAAGTGCCCAGATTGTGGCTCAGATCTTATGATAAGGAGGTCCAAGAGAGGTCGTTTTATCGGATGTACAGGCTATCCTGATTGCACGTTCTCACTTCCATTACCAAAGAACGGAACAATAATAGTAACAAGCAAAGATTGTGAGGAACACGGGCTCCACCATTTAAGGATAATCACTAAAGGGCGAAGGCCATGGGATTTGGGATGCCCATATTGTAACTATATCGAGTGGCAGAAATCGAAGAAAGAATAAATATTAATGTAATAGAATAAATAGTAACGTAATAAATTTATTCCTTAATCGCCCTAACGATCTCCTCGATCTTAGACTGTACGTTATCCTCTTCAACGATCGTTCCTGTTACGATGGCGTCTGCGCCTGACTTAGCGCATTGTCTTGCGGTCGCACTATCTCTGATTCCACCGCCAACGATGACCTTTATATCCCCCACGGCTTCTTTGACTGATTCAATCAAAGACTTTGGAACTGGCTCTTCTACACCCGATCCGGCTTCTAGATAGATCCACCGCATCCCAAGATATTTGGCAGCGAGAGCGTATGCAACTGCCAACTCTGGCTTTTCCCTAGGTATAAGCTTAGCATCGCCTATCCAAGCAGCTGTTCCTCCGGGAAAGATGAGGAGATATGCCATTGGAATCGGCTCTAATCCATATCTCTTGATGATTGGCGCCCCTAGTGCTTGATGGGTGGTTATATACATGGCGTTTCTGGAGTTCAATAGACTCATAAAGAAAACTGCATCTGCATGTTTGCTGAGGCCGCTGACCCCGCTTGGGAAGAGGATTGTTTCCAAATCTGTTCTATCTTTTATCGCCAATACTGCTT
>JBHPDI010000052.1:0-7084 GCA_042577985.1 Halobacteriota archaeon
GACTAAATACTACCCGTAAAAAGGGGTGGTAAAAAAAAATATTGTTAAACTGTTAGAATTAGTGAAAGATAAATAATTGATTGTATTAAATTCGAAATACTCTGTTTTATTTATTCAAATCCTGACAACTTTTATTTTTTCTTTCTTCAGGAAATTTAAACTAAAAATTAATCATTACTTTCAGTCTTTAATTTGCCAAACAGCATAGTTTAAACTCAATGAAAATTCCATTTCTTATTTTTAAAAGGTTTAATTAAAGTCTTTTATGTGATTTCTTTTGGTTATTAAAAGTTGTTTTATTTTTTATATTGTGATCAAACCCTAAAATTTATATAGTTAAGTAGTAATAATAATTTGGAGGTGATTGCCCTGGCAGAAAAAAGTACATTGGATTGGATTACTTTAGTTCTGGTTATTGTCGGCGGTCTCAATTGGGGACTAGTTGGATTGATACAGTTAGATCTTGTGGAATTGATTCTAGGATCAATACCAATATTGCAAAGAATTGTATATGTTTTAGTTGGAGTTTCAGCAGCATATATGGCCTACGCGGTAACCAGAGAATAAGGAACTATTTTTTAATTTTTTTTTTCTTCAGGAAAGTTACACTAAAAATTATATTCATTTTATTAACTTAATGGCTTTTAATGCACTTTTTTCTTTATCTTTTATCTCCAACATTATATCGAAATCTATACCTTCTGTTTCGTTTATGAATTTCTTGAATGATAACATATCTATCTTTTCTTTGTGCGTTCCCTTCTTAGCCCCTGTTTTTTGATTACTGTAGTCAACCATCAGTTTTCCGTCCATCTTTTTCCAAGTTTTCTCTGCACTTAAAATAGCATTTCGGATTCCTTCCCCATTATTCAAGCATTGATGGTGGAGCGTATCAAAAATAATTGGAATTTCAGCCTTTTCGTTGATAGCCAGACAATCTTTTAAACTGTAAGATTTGTCGTCGTTCTCTATTGCAAGTCTTTTGCGTATTTTCTGTTTTAATCCATTGTAATTTTCAATAAATCTCTCAGTAGATTTTTCTTTGTCCCCGTAAACTCCACCAATATGTATCTGTACTTTTGCAGTGCTTTCAAGATCCATTGCATCCAAAACACGGCAATGATAATCCAACTCCTCAATGCTTCTCTTAACTATTGATTTATCTTTTGCATTTATCAGTACAAATTGATCAGGGTGCATAGAAATCCTAATATCATTTTTATTTATGTAATTTCCAACTTCTTTGAATTCTTTTTGGAAATGTTTTGACCAGTTATATTTGCAGAGGGGATGTGATCCAAAAGGAATCAAACCAGAACCTATTCTAAAAAATAACAGATTATTTTTTACATTATAATCCAATATTCTCTTCAGACATCCCAAATTATTTTTTATTTTTTCAATTAATTTAACTTCTGAATAGGATTTTAGCCTAAAAGTGGAATTGGCAGTACAGCCTATGTTACTATTTATACAGGGATAACCTAGTTTCATAGTTTTTTATAAATAATAATTAATATTTAAGTCTGTTGTTTAATATTATTTAAGTTTCCCATTTAGTATTTTTTTATGTGATGATCCATTTATTTAATCCTGCGGCCACCCCTTTTTACGGGTAGTATTTAGTCTGATTCACAAAAATTGATTGTAAATTGATATTTTATTTTGTAGATCTAATTTCCCCGCACTTCTTATTAAAAAATAAAATAACAAGGATTTAACGGAAAAATCAGTCGATTACGTTAAATCGCCAAAGGGATTTACCGAATTTTCCAAAATTAAAGTCTAAGCTATGCACCGAAAAAACCCCCCATGATTGGGTGTGAACTCATTTAAATGCTATATTTATATGTATTCATTTTTTTTGGATTTCTCAGAAGAAAAATAGTAGTTATAGCCTATATTAATTAATCATAACCAATTTTCCCGTAGACAAATAATTCTTAATAACATCTTTTACTAAATCAGCAGCAATTGGCGATGTGATCTTATGCATATCTGTTACGGTAGCCACATTAGGAATTGCAATCCTTCTTGTGCGTGCCACTAATTCACCTTCATCGAATTTTTGATTCACTCTGTGTATCGTAATTACACAATGAGGCTTTCTGTCTGAAATCATTGCTGAAAAAGGATTTCCTCCTGAATAAGAAGGCCAAGTATCATCAAATGATGGATGTAAATTAAGAAAACCAATATCAGGATAGTCAAAAATTCTTTCATTAAATAGTTGCCCAAAAGTCGCGGAAATACATAAATTAGGCTTCCAACTTTGCTCGTAAATCGCATAAAATTCATCTGTTTTTACTCTTCCAAGAAAAACTTCTAAACCTGCATATCGTGCTGAATCTGGAACTAAGGTCTCTTCTTCCCTTGTATGAGGATATTGCCATACCCTTTTTGACGGACTCACAAAAAATTGTTTTGGATCGTCTGAAGCAACACCAACTACCTCGACAATATCTTTAAGTTCACCATTTAGTAATTCATATAAAACATAATAACCCCTATAAAAACTACCAAATAATGCAAGTCTTAACCTTTTGCCCATATCCTTATCAAAAATAGTTATCCATTAATAAAGTTTATCAATTTTAATAAATTTCGACAATATTTACTTAACTAATAACTCCTCTTCCTTTTAGTTGCAATTATATTATAACAAACAATCCAAAAAAATTCTTCGTCAATCGCCTAGGATTAGCTTTTTATAAACGAGTTCATCGGTCATTTTATACTTTCACCCCTAAAATGTCAATTAGCTCCTTTTTTGTCGAGGAGGGTGCCAAATTCTTTAGGTAAAAAATAATGCTCGGAAAAATAGTATATTCAATTTTTTTACATATACTGCAATTAACAGCAACCCATAGTTAACACTTTTATTATTTTAATGGTACCAATCTCCATAGATGTAATTTGGATTTTTACCTGTTGTAGCCCTAAATATTGAGCGGGTTACTATCATCAGCAAAATAATTTAAACCTGACTAACAGATATCTTAAAGTATTAAGTCGTTGCTTTATGCGTTATCATGCCGATCAAGAATGGAGACTTTATAAAAATAACTTATACCGGTCGATTGAAAAATGGAGACGTTTTTGATACTATCGATGAAAAGACGGCAAAGGAATTTGGCATCTTCAATGAAAGTGCTGAATACGGAGCTAAGATGATAGTTGTTGGCTCAGAGCACGTCCTAAAGGGACTGGATGAAGACGTCGTTGGGAAAGAGGTTGGATATGAGGGCAGCGTGACAATCCAGCCAGAGAAAGGATTTGGAGATAGAGATCCTGCTTTGGTTGAGACTGCCATGGTATCTAAATTCGAGGAGAAGCCCTATCCAGGAATGCGAGTTACCATCAGTGGCAGGATGGGTATCGTGGAGACGGTAATCGGACGTAGAGCAAGAGTTGACTTCAATCATCCATTTGCAGGAGAGACTTTAACATACGAGTACACCATCGAGAAGAAGTTGAGAGGTACAAAGGCAAAGATAGAGGGGTTAACAGACTTATATATGAAATCAGATCTCGATGTTGAAATCCAAGGAGACGTAGCAACGGTAATCATACCATATGCGCTGTCATTTGATCAACGTTGGTTGATGTCAAAACAGCGAATGTCCGATGATATCCTAGCCCATACTAATCTACGGGAAGTCTGGTATTTAGAGAAATACGTTTCGCCAAAAGTTGAAAAGAAGGCTAAAAAAGAGAAAAATGCTAAAAAAGGAATAAAGAAAAACTGAACTATTATTTATTTATTCTATTCCCTTTTCAGCTCGACCAATTTAAGAGCAAGTCCATCAATGCAATTTTCAGGTGGAGCGCCAGCTATACTATTGATTGTGCATTTATCTCCAGGGCGAAGCCAGAGAGGATGACAAAGATCGTAGATACTACAGGTATTCTTGTCACATTTTGGCGGATCAAAAGATATTTTTGAGCCTTCCAGAGCTTTTCTGGACTCTATGGCCACTGTAGTTAACATCTCCACCACCTCTACGGCACAAACACCACCATCATGCAATGGACACTCATGGTGCGTATCTCTTGTGCCAACTACTCGATATCGCCTTCCAATATCCAAATTCATACAATTGTTTTTTAGTCTACAATCCTCACATTCGCTGGTTGGTTCATTGAAAACAAATTCAATCCCAACTTTTGCCAATCGTACTCCTATAAGTGTTATTTTTCCAATACTCATGTTACCACTCCCGTAGTTCTTGCAAGTTTCTCGGCCGTCTCCCTTGTCAAGCCAGTACCAAGGATCGTATATCTCGTTGGTCGAATCTCATGGGCATGAATCAGCGCTTCGATGACATATTTGTCATCAATTCCTAATTCTTCTGAATTAGTCGGCGCACCTATTTTCCTCAGCGAATCTCTAATGGATTGCCAATCCCCCTTATGAAGGTACATCATCATGATCGTGCCCAAACCGCACTGCTCCCCATGCAGAGCTGATTTAGGGGCAATTCTATCCAACGTATGACTGAACTTATGCTCTGAGCCTGATGCAGGTCTGCTGCTTCCTGCAATACTCATAGCCACACCAGAAGATATTAAAGCTTTTACCACAATTCGGACGGAATCCTCCAGTCCGGGTTTGATGGAACCGGATTTATCAACTATGATCTTCGCAGTCATCTCAGAAAGTGCAGCCGCATATTCACTATATCTCGTGTCTTGTAACTTATTTGCCAATTGCCAATCCCTGACTGCCGTATAATTCGAGATGATATCCCCGCAGCCTGATGCTAATAATTTATAGGGGGCAGATGCGATTGTTTTTGTGTCGGCTATGATACCTAGCGGTGCTTGTGCTTGTACTGAAACTGTCTGAGAATCACGGATTAAAGATGCTCTGGGTGAAGCGATACCATCATGAGAAGCTGCGGTTGGCACACTTAGAAAAGGAACGCATAATTGCGTGGATGCCAGTTTGGCAATATCTATAGGTTTTCCCCCACCAACACCAAGCAGAAAAGTAGCACCGATCTCGCCTGCACTATGCTTGACATACTCTAACTCAGGCACGGATGCAGATGAAATGACATTTATATCGGCTTCATAGCCTTCATCAGATAATATTTTCACTACTCTTTCACCAGCTATCTGTTTTGTAGTTTTGCCAGTCACCACAAGGGCACAACCATCAAGTTTGAGTTCTCTACAGACCTTGCCAACATCATTTATTGCATCGTGTCCTACAAAGACATTTCTTGGCAATTGCATCCTTTTGGAAGCATTTAAGTCCTTTTCGTTCAAACAAGCACCTCATGGTTGTTTCATCTCTCCAGCATTTCTTCACCGAATATTACATTGACCCAATCGTACATGGTGCCAGTTATAATCCTGTCAACACATTGACATGGGGTATTCTATTAGGCATTGCAATCTTTGGGGTATTAAAGTTACTGGAAAAGTTACGAATAGAGGTAAATCAAAGATTTATCATTACAGCTTTGCCGTATATGTTGGTTGGCAGTACTCTCCGGGTTATGGAGGATGCAGACATATTTGCACCCCCTATAAAGTATTTGTTCATCACACCGCTGATCTTTTTTCTAATTGCAGCTGTTTGCATTGTTATATTGTTGGCACTGACAGAATTGCGCAAAATGGGAAAAATTGGTGAGGTGGGAATACATTTTCTATATCTTGGAGCAGGATGGGAGATTTTGAGCCTATTTGCACTCTTATCCACTCAAGAAATAACAAAATTGTGGGTGTTACCTGCTGTTTTGGGCATCTCAACTCCCATTGCAATCGCAATATACCTGATAGCAAGACGATTTGATATAATGTGGATAAAAGGGGTAAATGCTGTGATCATTTGGGCACATCTGTTCGAAGCCACATCCACTTTTATTGGAGTAGATTTCCTCGGATATGGAGAAAAGCACGTGATGAGTGCGTTTATGATAGATTGGAGTGGAACGGGGGCGGTGATGTATCCGCTGAAAATTCTAATTATCCTTCCAATTCTATATATAATAGATCGACATCTCTCGGATGAACCCAAGACAGGCAATCTTGCAAAGCTAGCGATCTTGATGCTTGGGTTGGCACCAGGATTGAGAAACATGCTAAGAATGATGTTAGGGATATAATAATCAGGTATAAACAAATATGTGGTAAAAATATATGAAAAGAACTAATACAAAAGAGGCACTCGAATATCTCAGTTATCTAAAGGGCTATATAATCTTCATATCGTTGATGTTCATCATATCAACACTTATGGGATATTGGTACTCTAGCTTGAACCCATCTTTTGCAAATCAGACTTCTTCAGATATGGGTGAACTGTTCGCCATAATCGAATCACTAAACCCATTAGCGATAATGCTCGTAATCTTTTTAAACAACTCGATAAAATGCCTTATAGCCCTATTATTAGGTATTGGATTTGGAGTGATCCCATTAGTATTTGTGACATATAACGGATTCCTGATCGGCACGATTTTTCTCATAATCGGGAGACTGGAGGGTCTTCTTTATGTATTGATAGCAATTGTCCCCCATGGAGTAATCGAGTTGCCCATGGTTTTTATCAGTGCTGCGATAGGAATCCAACTGGGTCATGATTTACTGAACACCTTAGTTGGCAAAAAGGCAGATATTAAAAAAGATTTTAAGAAAGGCACTTCATTCTATGTAAATTGGATTTTGCCCTTATTGTTCTTTGCTGCAGTAGTCGAAACTTTCTTAACTCCGTTAATCATGATTATGGTGTTAGGATGAAAGGTGAAAAGCTTCCTAGAAAAGAGAAATTTAGCGAGTGGTATAACGAGCTCCTTCTAAGGGCAGAAATTGTAGATGTGAGATATCCCACCAAGGGACTCTGTGTGTGGTATCCATTTGGTTTTGCCATTAGACAAAGAATATACTCAATTCTGAGATCACTGTTAGATATTGACCACCAAGAGGTGCTATTCCCTCTTCTCATACCAGAAAATGAGTTTATGAAGGAATCTGAGCACATCAAAGGCTTTGAGGAGGAGGTTTATTGGGTAACAAAGGGGGGATCCAACTCTCTTGATATGCCACTGGCGCTACGCCCTACATCTGAGAC
>JBHPDI010000053.1:0-7057 GCA_042577985.1 Halobacteriota archaeon
GTAACGTAGGCTCTCTCAGCGCTGAGATTAACCGTGGAGTATACATCAACAAAAGCAAATCTCACAGATCTTGAAAAAGCAATAACCGATGCAGGTTACAGCGTGATAAACGAAAAAGCCACGCTGAAGATCGGTGGAATGACCTGTGCCATGTGCGTAAAAACCATTGAAACCGCCCTCAAAAAACTGGACGGTATATTTGATGCCACGGTTAATCTCAGCGCTGAGAGAGCCTACGTTACCTATAACCCAAGAATAATCACGATCGCAGAGATGAAATCAGCCATTGAAGATGCGGGTTATCAGTATCTTGGGGTGGAAGGAGAAGATGGAGAAGATTTAGAAAAAGTTGCAAGGGAGCGGGATCTGCGAGAGAAACGCAACAGGTTCATAGTCGGTTTTGCCGTAGCCATTCCGCTCATGATTCTTATGTATGCCCCTGTTAGCCTTCCTTTTTCAATGGCCTATTTTATGCTGGTGGTTTCCACCCCTGCCTTCGTTTATGTAAGCCACCCCATATTCCGAGCTGCATACAGATCTCTTAAAAACAAGAATCTCAACATGGACGTCATGTATTCGATGGGCATAGGTGTAGCCTTTGTCTCAAGCCTTCTGGGTACTTTTAATATAGTACTAACGATGGATTTTCTGTTTTATGAAACTGCACTTATGCTCGCTTCTTTTCTCACCATAGGGCGGTATTTGGAGGCAAGGGCAAAGGGAAAAACCTCAGAATCGATAAAAAAATTGATGGGATTACAGCCAAAAACTGCCATCGTTCTTCGCGATAATCGCGAGATAGAGATACAGATAGCTGATGTCCAAATAGGTGATAAAATCGTCGTAAAGCCCGGAGAGAGAATCCCGGTAGATGGTGAGGTAATTGATGGCGAGAGCTACGTGGACGAATCAATGATCACGGGAGAGTCTATTCCCACTTTTAAGCAGAAAGGGGACAATGTTGTTGGCGGAACGATTAACAAAAACAGCGTG
The DNA here is from genome assembly GCA_042577985.1 of Halobacteriota archaeon. Taxonomy (GTDB): domain Archaea; phylum Halobacteriota; class UBA148; order UBA148; family UBA148; genus UBA148. The sequence continues at coordinate 994 of JBHPDI010000053.1, forward strand.
ATAACATTCAGCGCGACGAAAATAGGGCGAGATACGGTACTCTCCCAAATTATACAACTTATAGAGAAGGCACAGGGCTCCAAACCTCCTGTGCAGAGAATTGCAGATAAAGCAGTGAGCTATTTTATTCCAACGGTATTATCCATCGCACTTCTTGCCTTTATCGTATGGTATATTATTATCGGAAATACGCTACTTTTTGCACTCACCACCCTTATTTCCGTGCTTGTTATCGCATGCCCCTGCGCACTTGGGCTTGCAACACCGACCGCGGTAACGGTAGGAGTTGGTCGTGGTGCGGAACTTGGCGTACTCATTAAGAGCGGAGAAGCGCTTGAAATTTCAGAGAAGTTGACCACTATCATCTTTGATAAAACAGGAACGCTTACCAAAGGCGAGCCGGAAGTTACCGATATAATTGGTATCGAAGTTGACGAACAGGCATTGCTCAAGCTGGCGGCGAGCGTAGAGAAGAATTCACAACATCCCCTTGCAGAGGCAATAGTTGGACGAGCTGAGGAAGAAGGAATCGTGACGGACGAAATTAAAGGCTTTGACACCTTTGGGGGAAAAGGTGTAATGGCAAACGTCAAGGGAAAAAACGTACTCATAGGCAATCGAACACTTTTTGAAGAAAAAAATATCTCCTATTCTGGAGATATTGGAGAAAAGATACTTCAACTTGAAAAAGAGGGAAAGACGGTCGTACTTATCGCCCATGATGGCACGATGATTGGCATCATCGCTATTGCTGACACCCTGAAAGAAACTACCAAAGAAGCAATCAAAGCGTTGAAAGACATGGGGCTAAAAGTCATCATGATCACCGGTGACAACCCACGAACTGCCCAGGCTATTGCAAAGCAAATTGGTATAGATCGGGTATTAGCAGAGGTCTTACCGCAGGACAAAGCGGAAGAAGTGAAGAGGCTGCAAGACAAAGGTGAAGTCATCGCTTTTGTGGGCGATGGAATCAACGATGCACCTGCACTGGCACAGGCGGATGTGGGTATCGCAATAGGCAGTGGAACGGATGTGGCAATAGAGAGCGGTGAGATCGTACTTATCAAGGATGACCTTATGGATGCTGTTTCCGCAGTGCAACTAAGTAATAAAGTGATGTCGCGGATCAAGCAAAACCTGTTCTGGGCTTTTGCATATAACGCGGCTCTAATTCCCATGGCTGCAGGGATACTTCATCCCTTTTTTGGAATAACTTTTAAACCTGAACTTGCAGGACTTGCAATGGCGATGAGCTCCGTAACGGTCGTAACGCTTTCGTTGATGTTGAAAAGATATACGCCACCTGCAAAGAGAATAAAAAAGAAAGAAAGGATAGGAGGTGAACGAACATGGCAATAGACCCCATCTGTAAAATGACAGTAGATGAAAAGACGGCAAAGATTAAGAGTGATTATAAGGGCAAAACATATTATTTCTGTGCACCAGGCTGCAAAAAAGCATTTGACGAGAACCCTGAAGAATACCTCTGATAAAGAAGAATGAAGTTGTGGAGGTCAACGGAACATGTAATATGATCTTGATTAGTTCTCACGCTTATTTATCTCTTTATTTTCTTTCGCATGGCTATTTATGATGACTGCAGTTGTCCTCTTCCACTCAACTCAAGCTGGCCCTCTATGCACATTTCTATCAGGATTTCGTAGATTCGCTTCACTGCACCCACATCCATGCCATGTTCTGTTGCTGCTTCTACCACCCGTTTTAGCACTACCTTATTCTGCTCCTCATCATCGATTTCCACGCCCTCTTTTTTCTTTGCAGCCAATATCTCCTCTGCCATACCAGTTCGCTGAGCTATGAGTTCGATGATCTGGTCATCAATTTTCTGGATTTCTTCCCTAACATCCTTTAGCATGATTCCACCCTCGCACCAGTATTATCTATATTGGTCCTTATGATTTTTCCTTTCAAATGATTCCATGCCTTAATTACGTCATCGACATAATCTATACAGACTATGGCGGTGAACGCTGGCCCTGTACCGGATAGGCTCACTCCTGTGGCTCCCGCCCCTAATGCGCACAGCATAGGCTCAGGGTCAAAGCCAAGCGCAGCACAATATAGAAAACCATTTAGCGTCATAGCTTTTTCAAACTCTCCGTCCAAAGCTAGGTCATATGCGATGTCCACCCAAGGGCCAATCAATCTTGACGTGGCTACGTCAGTGTCTGCGGTGAACGCTTGAGAATCTGGCACTAAGACCAGTACTTCTGACTCCCTCAAAACTCTTTTTACCAGTAGTTGCTCCCTGTTGTCAGTGACAACTATCCCACCAAGATATGAGGAAGCAGCATCATCGAAAGCACCCGTTATCGTCACCCCTACATCAAAAGCGGCCTGAACTCCCAGGCGTACCGTCTCTAAAGGCTCCATTTTTTCATTCAATGCATCCAAAGTGGCTAGAATTGTTGCATTGGCAGCAGCACTACTACTCTTCAGACCTCTCGCAATGGGAATCTCACTGCTCGTCTTTATATGGGCACCACCAACATAACCAAATCTGTCTAGCACGATCTTCACACAACGCTCAATCAGTTTGGCATCAACACCTTCGTCTAAGACTTCACCAAGAATGCCATCTATTCCTTCACTTAGCTCAACCTCTGCTGTTGTACGCAGGTCAATTGCAAATGCTGAACCATTCCATGTTGCAATGGCATTTATGATCGTGCCTGCTCCACAGGCGGACGCTCTTCCTTTTACCATTCGACTCATTGTTTGTAATTTAATATATATCAAAGAAACCTTTATATATTTAGGTATCCCTAAATATTTAATAAGCATGCAAGATCGATATGAAGAATATCTTGAGACCATACTATACGTGACAAAAGGAAGTGGGACGGCAAAGACATCTGAAATAGCTGAAGAGTTGGGCATTTCACCACCAAGCGTTACCGAGATGATCCAAAAGCTTTCAGAGGAAGGCTATTTAGAATATGTGCCCTATTATGGTTTCAAGCTGACGGAACAAGGAAAAAGAGAAGCATCAAAGATGGAACGCCGCCATCGGTTGTTGGAGAGGTTTCTCGTCGAATTTTTGAAAATGGATAAAGATTATGCGCACAGGGAGGCTTGCAAGTTGGAGCATGTGATATCTGATGATGTTGAACGGCGATTTTGTTCGATGATGGGGCATCCCAAAAAATGCCCTGATGGGAATCCAATTCAACAGGCATCATGCTGCTTTGAGAAGGAGTTATATCCATGATTCCTTTATATGAGCTGAATACCGGAAAAGCAGCAATAGTAAGACATGTAGAAGGTGGACCAGGATTTCAGAGACGCCTAGCATCATTGGGCATTAGGGCCGGGAAAACTCTTCGGAAGATCACTTCTGAACCCCTTAGAGGTCCGATAATCGTTGAAGTAGATGGTGCCAGGGTTGCGATCGGAAGGGGGATGGCAATGAAAGTATTTGTAGTGGTGAATAATTGAAGATACTTTTAATGGGGAACCCCAACATAGGAAAGAGCGCTCTATTTTTTAGGCTAACCGGTGTGAATGTCATAGTTTCGAATTATCCTGGTACTACAGTAGAGTTCAAGAAGGGGAAAACAAGACTTGGCGATCAGTGGGCGGAAGTAATTGACGTGCCAGGAGCATACACATTAGAACCTAACAATAAGGCAGAGGAGATCGCGACAAGTATGCTGAAAGACGGAGATATAGTTATTAACGTAGTGGATGCAACAAACCTGGAGAGGAACCTGTATCTTACGCTTCAATTGCTAGAAAAAAAGATACCGATGATAATAGCCCTTAACGTTTGGGATGATGCGAAGCACAAAGGCATCTTAATCGATGTTGAAAAGCTTGAAAAACTTTTAAACACCCCTGTTGTGCCTACGGTTGCCATTACTGGCGAAGGGATTAATGAACTTGTATCTAGATTACCAGAGGCTATGCATCGTGGAATCACATAGTGGAGGTCAAGATGCCTACCAATGATGAACTTACTGAAGAGCAAAGATGGGTGGAGATTGGCAGGATAGTTAGCCAAGTTCAAACCATAACCCATCGTCATCACACATTTTTAGAAAAAATAGGAGATGCAAGCATCAAACCCTTGACTGGGTTTCCCATAGCGTTAGTTGTATTGCTTTTTACCTTTCAAATCATAAGACTGGTCGGGGAAGGTCTAATTAATTACGCATTCGAACCGATATTCGATATTTATACCCCCATAATGATGAAATTGAGTGAACTACTAGGTCCTGGTTTTGTTCACGATATCTTGATAGGAACGCTAATAGATGGCAAGATAGATTATGTGCAATCAATGGGGTTGTTGACCACTGGGCTCTTCGTTCCATTTGCCATGGTCTTTCCCTACGTGTTTGCATTTTATTTGGTGCTGGGTTTTCTAGAAGATTGCGGATATTTGCCTAGGTTAGCTGTATTGATAGATAGTGCAATGCACAAAATTGGCTTGCACGGCTTATCCATCGTTTCATTCTTGCTCGGCATGGGGTGCAATGTACCTGGCGCCCTATCTACTAGGGTGTTGGAGACGAAAAGACAGATTTTCATTGCAGCTACCCTCATGGCAATTTCGGTTCCTTGTATGGCTCAGATGGCTATGATAGTAGGACTAGTTGGCAAACATGGTACAAAGGGGTTAGGAATTGTTTTTTTCACACTTTTTATGGTATGGGTAGTCCTTGGGTATTTACTCAACAAAATCTTGAAGGGTGAAAGTCCAGAAATATTTATGGAAATTCCACATTACAGGGTTCCCTATTGGGGCGCATTAATGAAGAAGTTGTGGATGAGGATCAGGTTTTTTATCGGAGAGGCTGTTCCTTATGTGCTGCTGGGAGTATTTATTGTGAATATCCTCTATGCCTTAGGAATAATCGAATTTATAGCTAGGATTTCCTCGCCCATAGTGGTGGGATTGCTTGGCCTTCCTGCTGGGGCAGTTGCAGCGCTCGTAGTTGGGTTCCTGCGTAAAGATGTGGCCATAGGAATGCTTATACCCCTTGGTTTGACCATGTCACAAGCAATAGTTGCTAGCGTAGTATTGGCGATGTATTTTCCCTGTATTGCTACGTTTGTAGTTTTAACTAAAGAGCTAGGAATAGTGGGTATGGCAAAATCGGCTGCGATAATGATAACCTCTGCTTTAGTTGTAGGGGGTTTACTCAATATCATTTTATAGGGTGATGTTCTTGAAAAGCGATAAAAATAAGAGATTAGATCACATCTGGGATGAATTAAGACACCATGTTCCATTTACGGCATTTGGCGCTTCTGTCGCACTTATCTTATTGGGAATATTAACTGTAATAATCTCGCCGAGCAAAGCGACAATGTCTTGGTATGGCCATGAGTTGTTCCACGTATTCCACCCAATGCACATACTTTTTAGCGCTACAGCCACGACTGCAATGTTTTGGAGACATGAGAGGCGGCTTTTCAAGGCGGTAATCGTTGGGCTGGTCGGTTCACTTGGAATTTGCGGCATCAGCGACATATTTATCCCATTTATCGGTGGAACGATAGTCGGCGTTGAAATGGAATTTCATTGGTGTTTTATCGAACATCCAGAGATAGTTTTGCCCTTTGCAATTTTTGGCGTGCTCATTGGATTAGCATCCACTAACATGATTCATGGAAGAGGTCCAACGATATTTTCCCATAGCTCACACGTTTTCATAAGCACGATAGCAACGATGTTGTACCTCATGGCGTTTGGTTTCACAGAATGGATTCCTCACATAGCAGAGACTTTTCTCATCATATTTCTGGGTGTGACGATTCCCTGTTGTACGAGTGATATAATATTCCCACTGCTTTTTAGCAAATCTGTTGCCAACCAAATCTATAAATATCATGAATGAATGAACATGGCAGAAAGGAGACCTGATACATATGGCAGTAAAGATCACAGTAGAGAATTGTGTAGGGTGTGGGACATGCATAGAGGAATGCCCGAGTGACGCCCTTTCGCTGAAGGATGAAATCGCTATAGTCGACGACGATCTGTGCGTTGAATGCGGACTGTGTGTTGAAGTTTGTCCATCAGAGGCTCTAT
>JBHPDI010000054.1:0-6819 GCA_042577985.1 Halobacteriota archaeon
ATTCTAAATAATCTCTCTTTTTTTCTTTTTTTTTATTTCTGAATCCAAGAATTTATGGGCCCGGGGCGATTTGAACGCCCGACCTCACGGTTATCAGCCGTGCGCATATTGCTTCTTTTAGAAGATCCAACCAGGCTAAGCTACGGGCCCCGATAGCAATAGAATGTGGCCATCCGTGTCTTAAATCTTTCCTTGCACCGATAGGTTTATTTTATGCCTGGGGCATCACAATAAACTGAACTGGGCCGGTAGATCAGGGGTAGATCGCTACCTTGGCATGGTAGAGGCCTCGGGTTCAAATCCCGACCGGTCCATGTGATGCAGAAAGAAGAAAAAGTAGTCGTAGTTTTGCTGGTGATGATATTGTTGTCGCTTTGTATATTATACATCGTCCTACCAAGACCGGAAGGCATCATGGATCGCGCCATGCTATTTTCGAGCAAGTCCAATGTGGGAGAAGAGGTGTACGTAGAAGGAGTTGTATTTGATAAGCAAGTCACAGAGGGCGATCACCTGATACTCTTGATAGGTCCGGAGAAAACGAAAGTATTCATTTCCCATGAAGCTGGCGCTGTCGAAATCGCAAAAATGATGGAAAAAGGAGACCTAGTTCGCATATATGGCATAGTTACAGAATACAAAGGTGAAATCGAAATAGACGTGAAGAGCGGCACCCATGTAGTACCCAAAGTTTTATGATTCTTCATGTAACACTCAAGTTAGGCGATACATTTGGGCTCGTGGTCTAGTTGGTTATGACGTCGCCTTGACATGGCGGAGGTCCTGAGTTCGAATCCCAACCTGTCCACTAGACGTTTTTTCATGCACTTTCATGTACAAGTTCTTTTGACAGAACAACCTCAATCAAAATGTTTATAACATCCAATCCTATTCTCAAAGTGTGATCCAAATGGGAAAAATAACATTGCTTTTATTTCTGGTCAGTATTATTCTGGTGAGTGGCTGCACAGATAAGAATACCAGCAAAGAAACTGTAGACGGCGCAGTAGTAAAACAGGGTGACGATGTCAGGGTTGATTACATAGGGAAACTGGAAGATGGTACTGTTTTTGATACATCCGTAAAAGACGTTGCTGCTGAGGTAGGCATATACAACCCAAACAGGGAATACAGGCCACTTGAATTTACTGTTGGCACTGGTCAGATGATCAAGGGTTTTGACAGCGGCGTTGTTGGAATGACCGTTGGCGAGAGTAAGACCTTGATAATCCCACCTGAAGAAGCATATGGTCCCTATAAGGAAGAACTTGTCCGTACCATTCAAATTGAAGAGGTAGTGCAAGCAGGCATTACCCCTGTGGTCGGTGGAAAAATTGCTATGAATCAGGGACTTGTAGCCACTATAATAGATGTAACTGATACAGAAGTTGTGCTCGATTTCAATCATATGCTTGCAGGGAAAACGCTGGTCTTTAAAATAGACCTTGTTTCAATCGTACAAGATCAAGAAGTGTAGGATTTCAACAATGGAGAAAGAGGAGACTTTATTCGCATATATGGCATAGTTACAGAATACGAAGGTGAAATCGAAATAGACGTGAAGAGCGGCACCCATGTAGTACCCAAAGTTTTATGATTCTTCATGTAACACTCAAGTTAGGCGATACATTTGGGCTCGTGGTCTAGTTGGTTATGACGTCGCCTTGACATGGCGGAGGTCCTGAGTTCGAATCTCAGCGGGCCCATGAGCGACGTTTGAAGATCGCAGTGCATTTGCTCCGGTAGTGTAGTCCGGCCAATCATTCCGGCCTTTCGAGCAACCTTTTTGCAAGAAAAAAAAATATTGACAAAAGGGCAAAGATAGCCGAAGACCCGGGTTCGAATCCCGGCCGGAGCATTCTACGAGGATAACCGAGAAATTCGTTTCACAACGTTTGGATGGGTTGAGAATAGTTCCATGATTCTGTCGATAGTGCTTATTTTTGCACCTCTTGCAAACAATTGAACTTCAAAGGCATCCAAATGCCCATCCATATTCATATCTGCATTTCTCAGGTCAGAAACTTCTTTTAATGCCCTAGAAGGGTCTGTGGCAAAGAAGGCTTTCATGCCCTCGATACTTTTTAGTCTTTCCTTGTCGATTCTGGTACTGGAAACTATCTTGTAAAGAGCTGACGCCAAAGTGTATGGTTTTCCTGTTAACTCAGCACTCCCTTTATCAGCATAATATTCCCTTATCCTGCTGGCATAGAGGACAGTTAGATTAGTTATGAGATATACGGCAAGAGCAACCAGTGCAATTGCCATCGCTGCTGAGGCATCTCTTCTTCTTCCCATGCCTGAGAACAAGAAACTATAGAAGATAAAATAACAAACCATAGGTATTACGCTCAAAGCTGTGATAACCATAACATCTCTATGGCGAATGTGGGATATTTCGTGTCCTAAAACCGCTCTAAGTTCGTCATCATTCAACCTGTCCAATAGTTCGCTGGTCACACATACCCTGGCATCTCTTTTCGTCTTACCAAAGGCGAAGGCATTGGGTATTGGAACAGAAGAGATGCCAATTTTCGGCTTTTTCATCCCTGCTTTACGGGATAATTCATCTACTATAGAATGGAGTCGAGGATGATCAGAGGGGGAAACATATTTGACTCTCATGAATCGTTCGACCATTTTCGGACCAATCATGAACTGAAATCCAACTATGATAAAAGCAAATATTGCATAGAATATTGGTGTGCCCGCTCCTGCGAGATATCCAATAGCACTCATTAGGGCGAAGATAACAGCGCACATAAATACTACACATAACGCCATCCTTACTCTAAGCCAAATGGTTCGCATTTTTTATCTCCGTCTCTTTTTGAGTGTCAATCACATATATTAAGATTGTCCGCGTAAGAGAACATATGATACCCATCGAGGAGCTTGCAGGAGTAGTTGAGGTGCTGGGCGTCACAAACGAGGAGGAATTATATGCCATTTTCAAAGAATTGACCTTTTTCAAGAAATGTACGGTTCCTTCCAGAAAAAAGGTGAAGGAATTGATTGAGCATGCCATAAAAGAGCATTGGATTGAAGCTGTTCATGGATCGGAAATCATAGTGGGTCCTTGCGCATTTACAGAAGTCCCAGATGATCTGAGCGAAGTGATAGATATTCTCGAGATAGATATTGATAGGAAAATAGACTGGAACAAGGTTTCTTCTGTTAAAACAGCCGAGCTGAAAAGCGATGTCGAAGCTCTTTCTAAAAAGATAGATGGGTTGATGGAGAGAATAACTTCAAAAAAGCAGATAACAGAATTGGAAAGTGAGTATAATCGCCTTATGCAGCTTTACTATGACTTTGATTTCTGGCTGCCCGTAGATATGGCCATGGCAAAAGAAGAATTGAGAAGGTTGAGCAAAGAGCTGGAAAGCTTAAAAACATAGATAACCTGTTTTAATCATGCCGCGTAAAAGAGAGGATTATTTTTATAAGAAAGCAAAGAAAGAAGGGTACAGGTCCAGAGCATCATATAAGCTTCAGCAGATCAATGCAAAGTACGACATGATACGATTGGGTAATACCGTCGTTGATCTAGGTGCATCTCCTGGAGGATGGCTTCAAGTAGCCAAAGAAATCTCAGGCGGTTTTATCTTGGGAGTTGATATACAAGAAATTGAACCAATCGAAGGCGTGGAAAACTTACTGGGAAACATAACCGATCCGTCCACTCTACAAAAAATACAGGGCATGATTGAGAGAGTGGGTGATGTTGATGTCGTCATATGTGATGCATCACCCGATCTATCTGGCAACTGGAGTTTAGATCATGCGAGGTCCATAGATCTGTGTAACTCGGCATTAAACATTGCCACAAAGATACTAAAACCTGGTGGAAATTTCGTTGTGAAAGTTTTTCAGGGCGATATGTTTTCTGAATTTCTTGCCACAGTCAAAAAAAATTTCAGCTTCGCCAAGGCATATGGCCCTCGGGCTTCCCGGAAGGAGAGCGCGGAGATCTACATCATCGGCAAAGGATTCTTTCGATATCCTCCAGTGTAGCATCGGTCTTAAATGATGTTCCCGAAAAGTGTGTTCTCGATGCTTTAAAACCTGCCTCGTTTAGTTCTATGATCGTTCTGTCCATTGGCGGTGGCGTAATTCCAAATGCCTTACAGAACTTATGTTGATCATAGTAAGTGGGGGTATCCAGTTCATTCCCACAAAGGCGCACTATCTTTAGTGCTTGCTCCTTTGTTCCCAACTCCCTATTTTTGAGCTCTGCCAAAACCAATTTGCAGAATTTCTCGTCATGCAAACTACCCAACCAAAGAGGTCCTGCCAAACGTGTGGACGAGCTGCAATGGGGGCACTCTTGTACCATATGGACTGCCAAGCCAGAATTCCATCCTCTTTGACCACAAGAGAAACAATGATATATGAAACCCATTCGTTCTATCATCTTATTGGCATTTACAGCACCTTTTTTTATAGACATATATGCCCTATAATAGTGATCTGTGGCATGTGATAGTAAAGAGTTCATAGATTTGTCATATTTAGCCAGATTCCTCGCTATGGCTCCAAGTAGAATACGTATGCCCATCTCTGAATAGTACTCTGTTTTCAGGGGGAGTGCACCATATTTTCTAATGCCAGAGTATTTGTGCGCCCCACATAGTGGTGCTGTATCAGTCGCTGTTATGCAAAGCATCTTATCAACGGATCTGCATGCAGAATCCAAGAAAGGTGCCGGTGAACCGAACGGATCAATATCGACAATATCAAAACGTGACTCAGAAAGCAGTACGTTCGCATTTTTTCTCTCTGCCTTTGCATCCAGCTTGTTCAACCCAATGTTTTTTACTATCAGGTCATAAGCCTTGAAACTCCAGTCATTGATGGTGGTGTTCAAGCAGAGTTCATTTGCCACCCGCATACCCCTGATGCCAGTTGCACCAAGTGCATCTACATAGGAGTACCGATCGCTTGCAAATGTAGCAATGCATGCTATGCTGATGTCTCTTGAGAGTTCCATTTTTGGATTGTAAAAAACAGGCGTCTTTGAAGGAGCATGGTTCCCCCTCTCAAACACTGGAACCATGATTTTCGTTGTGCCCTCTTTGATGATTTCTGTCTGCATGCATATCTTCTCTCATATTTTTGCCTAATTTCTAATGATTTTATCTAGCGGTTGATATTTCTTCTGTAAAAAGAATTTTAGTTTCCAAGGCAATTAATAAAATGTATTTTTGATTCTTAAAAAGATGGTTAAAAGAATAAAAAGTGGGTTTATTGTAAATTATATTCAATTTTTCCTGTAATATCTGGGGAAAAGCTAAATCAAAAATATTGATTTAAAATACTATAATACAAAATAATATAAATAGTGTCATCATAATAAAAATATGGCTTTAATAAAAGCCAAAGGGAGGAATAGCAAATGGAAGGGAAACAAAAGTGTATAGATGCCATGGACTATGTAAAGGACTGGGCCACCTGGACAGGTCATCTTCAAGGCGCTATTAAACAAGGCAGGAAGTTTGGAATGTCTGATGAAACGATTAAGACGTTATCAGTGAAAGTCGGTGACTTTCTTGCCAATAGAGTATGTCCTGCAACCCCCGAAGAACAATTAATGGTAGATATGTGGGGCGTAGCCACTCCAGAGGAACGTAAGACCTTAGCAACAATTATGTTTAAGATGCTTGATAAGTAGTCTTGGATATAAATCAAGCGGTCTGGTTTCTTGAGTTTTCAGTAGCCAGATGTGGGCTTCGGTCTTCTTAGCATTTCATATGAATGCACCGAAGCCCATATACCTTTTTTATGCAACAAGGGTATTAATTCAAAATAGTTTTTTTAAACTATAACGTTCTTGTCCTTTATTTGTCACATTCTTTCATTAGGCGGGATAAGACTTTATTTCCAAAATGAAACTATTGGAATGGTAACAAATTACGTTGCATGAATATCCTTTTTGACTAGAGCTTATTCTAGATTCAAGGGCTGGTTTTCTTAGTTTATTGACAAACAGTATAGTATTTCTTTCGACTCTGAAGAGTACATTAGCTTAGATGTAGCTGTTATATTCAATAAATATGGGGTCCTAAAATTAGGATATGCCTTTTTCGTTTTCAATAGATAGATAGATAGATAGATAGATAGATAGGCACATATAAATATCCCATTGTAATAGTATATAATGGTGACACCATGAGTGTAGAAAATCAAATTAATGATACGGTAAAAAAAGGTTTTAATCTTTTTAAGAACAACTACGTGGCTCTGATCATTGGAACCTTGATCGCTGTGATAGGCATGATTTTAATCATTACAATTCCTCCGTTATTTTTCGGGATTTATTACATGTGCACACAGATAGTAAAAGGAGAAAAAGTAGAGATTTTTGATGTTTTCAAAGGCTTCAATTATTTTTTCACAAGCTGGGTATTATTCATTGTCGGTTTTCTAGCAATAATTATAGGCTTGACCTTGTTGATAATTCCTGGACTGGTTTTGATGGTGCTTTTCCAATATGCCATCGCACTAGCGATACTTGAGAATACGGGAGCGATTGATTCGCTCAAGAGAAGTTATGAAATAGGGAAAGACAATTTCTCTTTTTCATTAGTGCTCTGGATTTTGTTGTCAGTGATAAGCGTTGTTGGAGGCCTTACACGCATTGGTGGGTTGATTACGATTCCGTTCATTGCACTCTGTATTTGCATTGCGACAACTAAATTGACTGCAAAGACTGAAGAAACTGCAAAGACTGAAGAAACTGCAAAAACTGAAGAAATTGCAAAAACTAAAAAAACTGCAAAGTAAAGAAACTGCAAAGACTGAAACTGAGAATAATAA
>JBHPDI010000055.1:0-6782 GCA_042577985.1 Halobacteriota archaeon
GCCTTCCACCATGCTGGTTTACGGAGCGAGCATCGACGTATTACGGAAAATGGCTTCAGATCCAATTTAATAAAGGCAATAGCATGTACTCCTACTTTGGCTTCAGGCCTCAATTTACCAGCAAGACGTGTAATTATCAGGAATTACAAGCGGTATGATCTCAACTTTGGATCGACGCCAATACCGGTTCTAGAGGTAAAACAAATGTGTGGTCGAGCAGGTCGTCCAGGCTTAGATCCCTATGGCGAATCAGTCCTCATCGCAAGAAATTTTGATGAATTGAACGAGTTAATGGAAAACTATGTGCTCGCCTCTCCTGAGAGAATTTGGTCGAAACTTGGCACCGAGAACGCGCTGCGCACACACATATTGTCGACAATTGCAACGGGATTTGCCTCATCGAGAAATGAACTATTCAATTTTATAGAATCAACGTTCTACGGCTCACAACAGGAAAGATGGAGCATAGAACATGTGATCGATGCTATACTGGAATTTTTAGAAAATGAGGGCATGTCTATAGAGTCAAACGGAGAGCTACATGCCACTCAACTGGGAAAATTGGTCTCAAAACTGTATATAGATCCTCTGTCCGCTTCTATAATCATCAATGCAATGATATCGATGCGAGACCCCAGTTCGATTACACTGCTTCATCTGGTTTGCAAAACGCCGGATATGAGAAAACTCTACCTGCGAAGTAAAGACTATATATGGGTACAAGATTTCGTAGAAGATCACAAGGATGAGTTCATCTACGTAGATGATGGTGAGTGGTTTCTTGGCGAAGTTAAGACATCAATGTTGTTCTTAGATTGGATCGATGAGGTGGAGGAAAACGATATAACAACAAAATTCGGCATAGGGCCCGGGGATATCCGTACATTAACGGAGACGGCAGAATGGCTCATGCATAGCACAGCAGAGTTGTCTGCTTTTCTAAGGCTGCCGTTTACTAGAGATACGAGGCACTTGGTGATGCGAATCAAATACGGCATCAATAAAGACCTTCTTAAACTGGTCACTCTAAAGGGGATAGGGCGTGTCAGAGCTCGTAGATTGTACGATGCAGGTTTCAATGACCTTGATAAACTCAAAGAAGCCGATCACAAGGAGATTGGTGAGCTGGTTGGAAACAGAATCGCCATAAGAATATTGGAACAGCTGGGCATCAGCGTGGATGAAAAGCTAGAGTTGATCTAATTTTCAGGTTTTGTTATTATGTTCCACAGTTATGACTACATTTTCCTTTTTGTGTCCTGTTTCGACATACCGGTGATCCTCTGCCATTTGTTCCATCGGATAACGTCTATCCATGACCGATTTTATCTTTCTAGCACTATTGCAGTCGCCAACTGGCCTTACATTTCTCTCCTAACTTGCGATGGCGATCCGTTCGCCGAGCATGTCACTCAACAACTCAATGGTCGCTTCTTCCGGAGCGAGACTACACTGCCGGGTGTGAGCCTATGGCTGTCAATCACACCTGGGTTTTGAAGGCGTCGACGAGTACAGAATAAACGCCGCTCAGCACAGTCACAAGCACGGCTAATTTCATCGTGGCGAGCCATGTCAGGTCTGCGTTAATCAGACCCTGAGAGACCGCTCCGGGGAACAAGTCGCTAACGACCCACGCCCACACGAATTTGAGCACGACCACCGAAATGACAAAAGTTATGGCAACGCTGACGAGGATGGCGGTCCCCCTTTCCACCCCTTTTTCTATTTTTTTTTCTATTTCTTTTTCTATTTCTTTTCTCGACTCCTCCATTGTAGTATCCTCCTAATTTACTTTGATTTGGTCATTTTATCTCGTTTATACTGTTTTTGTAGACCCGGAAGCGATCGCAGATGGGTTAAATCCCTTAACTATCAGCCATATCGCTAGAAATAGTTCATTCGTTATTATTGGAAGATACAAAAACATCGACGCAGGAATAATACCCATTACTTCTAACAAGTTTACTAGTATTAACAAGATGGCTGCAATAACGCCCCATACTGATATAAATCGTGGAATGAGTTTTGATTGATACAATAAATAATAAAACACTAGAGCAGCTACGGCAAAAATGTATCCATGACCCACATAAATTCCATCACGTATCCCTAGTAATGAAGTGCTATTAGATAAAAACAAAATTCCAGCAATAATCATAAGTCCACCTTCGATACTCCTGAAAACAATGTACCAAATAGATAATTTTTCGTTGTATGGTTTAAAGAGTGGAAACATTATAACTGCAATAGTAATAACTGCAACGCCACTAAGTGCTTCAGAAATCATTACTATTATCTTTGATTCTATAACGCTACTAGCTAAAACAGCATATGCAAATAAAATTAATACTCCAACAATTATTGCGTTTTTTCTTTGTGAATCCATTTTATTCACCATAACTTTTTATTATTTAGTTTTTTTTACTTATTATTTATATTGTCCTGTACAGTTACCTTATTAGATGTTGTAATTTTTAAACAAACATTTCTAAAAAAGGGAACAAGGTTTGATTATGAAGTCAAAGATGATTGTTTAATTTTAAAGCAAAAGTGACATAAACTTAATAGCTCAGATAGAACAGATCAAAATAAATAAAATAAAAGGTAAGGTATGAATGAATACCGAAATCATCAGCGGAATTGTCCAAATTGAAGATGTTGAAAATTTTCTCAAAATGTTGAGTGAATTGGCAAAAAAAACATCGTGTGATCATCCAAGTGCTTGACGCAGATCGAATTGCCAGTAGGGAGCATATTAGCTTCGCGGTCGAGAAGGCAAAGAGAGCCATGCACGATGGAAGAAACATCGCAAAGGACTTGGGTATTGAGATTTTATTGTATGCTTCCGGAAAGCGCCAGATTGAACAGGCGATGTCAATGGGCGTTCACCCCGGCAAAAACTCCGTTGCAATCGTTATAATTGGCGATGATACAAAAGGAGCGAGTACCAATATCAAAACAATCATCCACGAGGCACCGGTGCTTGACTACACAAAATGCAAAAAAAGAAAGCTTATCAAGACCTTTGATATCACAGAAGCTGAAATTAGGGCTGTTGGCGAAGATAAAATCCCAGAACTTGTATTGGAAAGGGTAGCATTGTTAGATGTCATGAAATAGTATGAATATAAGTCAATGAATAATCCTTTGATAAAAAACTCTTTCAATGCACCTAAGGCTCTCCCTAGATCAAGACATTTTATCTTTGAAGAATCTCTTTTACCCTCTCAACCATAGAGATTTGTCCTCAAAACCTTTTTAACTCACAATGGATTTTGGTTCAATCGAAAAGCTTTACAGCTTTTTTTACACTCTCTTCTCCTCCAAGTATTGTGACCGAATCCCCCATTTGAATTACTGTATCTCCATGGGGCACAAAACACCCTCCCTCTCCTCGGATCAATACTATCAAGGATTCCTTTGGTAGCGTGAGTTCAGATATCTTTCTTCCTACCATCTTGGGATTTGACACGATGACTTCGATTATATCGCCCCCCCTGCCTATCTCCATTAAAGAGAACAGTTCTGGGCGCTCAATCATATCATCGAGTATCACAGCTGTCGACAGAATTGGGCTCATAGCTCTAATACCTAAATCCTCGAAAGCCTGAAGGTTTTCCGGATTATTTGCCCGTGCGACCAGATTTTCAATCCCAAATCTGCTTTTTGACACTTGGCATACAAGCAGATTGGTTTCATCCTTATCAGTAGCGGCAACTAGGAACTTCGCTTTCTCTATTCCGGCCTTTTGGAGTATGTCTGCATCCCCCCCGTCACCTAAGATCGCCTTTATCCCAAGTTGAATTGCCTTTTGGCAGTTTTCCTCTTTGGTGTCGATTACTGTAACGTCCTCTCCTCTTTTTTCGAGGCGCTCAGCCAGTAGTCTCCCTACTCCTCCTGCGCCAACAATTAATATTCCCATAGGTATCACATCCAATTTTTTAGCCAAATATCTTGCTTGTGTGCCCTGGATCAGTATTGTGAGAATGATGGTTATAAACACCAATCCCATGATCGCATCACCACCACTCACCCCTAATTTTCCAAGCTTGATAGCAAAGTACGTCGCCATAGAAGCCGGAACCACACCTCTAGGGCCGATTCCAGATGCAAAGATTTTTTCATTCCGAGTTAAACTAGAGCCTTTGGTAGCGATAAAAATTACAGCAGGCCTAATTATAAACATCAAAAATAGCGCGGTTAACACTCCACCCACACCAATGCTTACCATATTCTCAAATCTCAGCATTGCAGCAAGCAATATGAATATAATCGATAACACGATGATTGAAAGGTCTCCTTTGAACTCCTTGATCGATTCTTTGTGTGGTATCTCCGAGTTTCCGATGGTGATAGCAGCTATTGCGACTGCCATAATCCCTGACTCAGATATCATGAGTTCTGCGACCGCAAATGTCACGAGAGCCATAGTAATCGTGAAAATGTGGGCATATCTTTCTGTAAGCAGAATTGTTCTTTTGAGGGCAAGTACTGTTATTGCGCCGCATATAATCCCAGTTAATATCCCGATTCCTACCCTCGATCCTAACCAGAAGAGAACATGCTCGGGCAATGTATCTGGCGATATTATAGCCGTGAACACAACAGCAGCAAGTATAACGCTTATAGGATCATTCAAGACCCCTTCTGCTTCTAAAAGGGTGCTAACTCTCCTTCTCACTTTAACTTGTTTCATAAGGGGAGTTATAACTGTAGGTCCGGTTGCAGTTATGATGGCCCCAAATAATAATGCCATCTGCCATGAGATTGCGACGAAGTAGTAGGCAGCGATAGCCCCGCATAAAAATGTGATGAACACTCCCAGAGTAACTAACTTCATGATGCTCTTAGAGACAACCTTCAGGTAGTGCAAGTCAAGGTTGATGCCGCCCTCAAACACGATTATTATTACGGAAAGAGCGACTATCATCTCCAGCCCCACCCCAAACTTGTCAGGGTATAGGATTCCGACCCCTTCAGGGCCCAGTATTATGCCAGCAGCCAGAAGAAACACGATGCTCGGAACTCTTGATCTCTCTGAGATTACTTGAGCTATGACTCCTGCCGCTAACACCATAATGAAGGTCAGAAGAAGTTGTATTGCCTGCTCCAAATTAATTCTCCTATTTTTTTTCAGTATATTTTAGTTCACTTTAGATATAAAAAACATAAAGATATGTATATCTAATATGGTAGAATTCTTTCTAAAAGTTACTATCAAATGCTCCAGAATAGTATATTAAGTATGGGGGAAATAATTGCCGCAAAGATTCTCTCCATTATTTACCAATAGATTATTTGATAAAAATAGTTAATAGGACAAAGAATAAATGATTTCATAGATCGGTTTCTGCACCGTTCTAGTTTTTAATACTGCTCTTTCCTTGATCACATCACGATATTTAGTCACTGTTATTTCTTTAGGCACATCACGATATTCAATCACTTCTTTTTTTTCTGTGTGCACATCATAAGTAGAAGAATTGTAATCGCCTTGGAATGTGTGAATAAATTTATGGCTATCTCCACTTTTTAAAAAAACCGAATCGGTTGTGTATTCATCAAAACCTGTTGATGTTGTCACATATAATGTTACCCAAAAATTCCCGCCCACATCATCCGTATTTTTAACGATTACTGAAACATCGCATGCAGAGGTCCAATAATAATTGGGAAAATTTTCACGAGTGTAATAGTCGCGATGAATGAGATCATAGTACCTATGGTATAAAACCATATAATTTAATGGCACATCCACAGTATAAGGTTCTTTTACATAATCTATCTCAATAGCTGTATAGGGCTCTTTTTCGGTGTAGCTCTCAGTGGCTTCGTAGGTTTCTTGAAAATTTACTGGTACCATAAGGACTGATACGATTATTAGAATGGCTACTAACAAACAGCACATTTTCCATTTCGTATTATTCGCCTCTTTTGGTCTTTTTATATAGTTTCTTATTATTATCTTATAGTTTTTTTGCTTGAATCGAATCTTTTTTAGATTTCTGGTGATTTTTCTTCCTTTAACCACTTCTCAGCTTAGTTGAATGGTTTTTAAAGGTCTCGTTTTTCTGATCAATAGTAATCTATATACAATACAAACAGTAAAAATTGTTATCCAAAACCATAGATCAGAGGTAGTATCACCTTAAAATTCCGCCTTTATCCGCAGATGAAACATGCTTTACATACCTAGCAAGATATCCACTGAGTTTTTGATCTGGCGGAAACCATTTTTTTCTACGCTGTTCCATCTCACTCTCACTAAGTTCAACTTCAATTAGCCTGGCAGGGATATCTATGGAGATGAGGTCGTCATCTTTAATAAGGGCTATAGGTCCCCCTTCAAATGCCTCCGGCGATATATGACCAATGCAAGGTCCACGTGTACCCCCTGAGAACCGTCCATCTGTTATAAGTGCAACTGAATCTGATAAGCCCATTCCTGCTATGGCTGATGTGGGCACAAGCATCTCTGGCATTCCGGGCCCACCTTTTGGTCCTTCGTATCTAATAACGACGACATCTCCTTTTTTTATGTGTCCGCCGAGAATTGCAGCAACTGCATCCTCCTCGCTATCAAAGACACGAGATGGCCCTTCATGAACTAACATGTTTTCGTTAACAGCTGTACGTTTGACAATGGACCCACTGGGTGCGATGTTCCCTCTAAGTATGGCCATACTCCCCTCCCAATGAATGGGCATACTGAGCGGTCTGATAACTTCCTCATCGTCAACATTAAGATTCTTCAGATTATCACCCAAAGTCTTGTTTGATAC
>JBHPDI010000056.1:0-6258 GCA_042577985.1 Halobacteriota archaeon
AGGTTTCCGGTCTTTTCAACGTTTTAAAAGCGGAAACAACGTTGAATATTCATTTCGTTCCTCCTAGCGCAAATATGTTGATGCCTGCGGGGAAATCAACCGTGGAATCCGTTGAAATCGTAGAAGCAGTTGTGAGGAACTGGGGGGCAGTAGTAGAAAGATATGATGTAGCAGATGGTATAGCAACTACAATACATATAAAAGATCAAAATGGAGGGCTTATCGATGCCGATTTTGAAGTAATATTTGAATTATTTGAAAGGGGTACCACCAAAGATTTCGTGCCCAGTCATAATTGGGAAACAGCAATGGGTGGATTGCTGGATAGGTGGGAAAGAACCATAAGCGAAAAGAGAGTTATGGGCAAAACGGGTGAATATAACTTTGAATTGGAATATTCTGAACCAATACCCTATGGTATGGAATACAGCATCTTACAAGCAACGCTGATTAGACCCGATGGTAAAAGGCTTTATGCAGTCTATGATATGCTTTCATTAACTGAAGTGGAATATACGCATCTTTAACACAATAAATAGATTCATGCAAGCACAATCAATTAAGTCATATTTTGAGATATGAATCCACTATCTGAAAAGACATATAAAAAGTACACAAATTTTTCGGCAAAAAAAGGAAAAATGAGATTTGTGGAGTGGAAAGAAAGTACTTGACCTTATTTATTCTCTTTTAACGATGTTTTTTTTTGAACCCGAATAAAGCCGAATATATTCAGATTGTATCTTCTATAAATACTACCTCTAACGCCCCTTAATTAAATATTGGGATTGGTCACAATCAGATATAATCAGGCATATTGCCATAACTCTGTGAAAAATATCTATTTCGTGGTTTCCATCAAGAAAATAATCATGGCTAAAAGCCAGGATTGAGTAATCGATTCATTAAATCACGTTTATTTGAGTCGGTAGAACCTCAAGTTTGGTTCATTGGATCCAAGGTGTGATCTCTTTTGAATTCAGTAAAAAATTGTCAAAAGTTCTTTATCCATATTCAGGATTCCAGAAGTCATTTTTGATGCCCCTAGATAGAACTCATTCTCAGTTTCGCTTGCAATCTCATCGCACAATCCAGGAACCCAATTCAAGATATGCTCATTTATAAAATCTCTTTGAAAATTGAAGTTATCTTCAGACTCTTCCGCATTTAAACTTAGCAATGTTTTACGCATATCCTTACATAGGTCAGTTATGAACTCGCATTCAACAGCTAAGTGATCCTCTTCTTTTGGAAAATCTTCGGGTATTGCCCAACTCTTTTTTCCATATACGTCTCGTAAATCATTCAATATGTCGTCAGATTTTGCGTTTGGGACATAGTGCCGTTCCAGTGCCCGGACCTTCTCTCCAAAAAGGTCCCTATATTCTCTGGAAAGTATCTCTTTTAATTCTTTTTCATCGGGAAATGTATCGATAAAATCACATATCTGAACATAGCCCTCCATGAACTCATTCTCTTCTTCCTTATTATCTTTATATTCTTTGAAAAAATCCTGGGTAATTCCGTATAGCAGTTTAGAGGACGGTTCTCCTCTGAAGACTTCTGCTACAAATTTATACATGTGCATCCTTAAACCGATGATATAGAAGATATTTGAAGGAATTTTTGACATTGAAATCGACCTCTGTTTACTCGGCAATATCCTAAGTCATAAACAACTTGAATGTTTTTATACCTTTTTCTAGTTCAATCGAATTATTGGGACACTTTTTGATGCATGCTCCACAACCGATGCAAAATCCGTGATCGAAAATAAGTTTGTCGCCCTCGATCTTTAGTGCATTTGTCAAACATGCCCTTGTACAATCTCCACAGAGATCACAAGTTTCCTCATTGATTTTTACCAAACCGAAGGGCAAGTGACTTCCATCTACATTTATGTCAAAGTCCACATCCTTAAGAACACTTTTTAACATTAGAATCAGATCTTCTCGCTTATTCCCAGAAAATTCCTCGACAATAGGTATATTCAAACGTTCCATTGAATTGATTTTTTCGAAAAAATTGACCAGGTACTCATGAAATTGATCCGAATCTCTGCCGGTACTTCGAAAGATAGAAAGCCTTCCTTCAAGACATGTTTTTTGGAAGACGCTGTTAAAAGTCCTCCCTATATCCTCAATGTATTTTTGAGAACCTCTTTCACAGGGATCGCAACCAAATAAAATGACACCTTGCGAGCCCAAAACAAAACTCATCAAAATGTTGTCGATGTTGATACGACTCAGACATGAAACTGGAATTGGGAGGATGTCTGCAGGATAACTGCGCTTTTGGAGTCCAATCCTATCTAATATAATCTTAGCGATGTTGTCGCAAACAAATAACATTATTGGCGCGTCTATCATATGCCTATTGGAGAGCATCTTCTTCCCTACAAAACTCGTCAGCATGGATTTCATCTTACTTTCGATATTCTCTTGATTCCTGGATGACAATATTCCCAGCGGACAGACAGATATACATATCCCGCAGCCGTTGCACAAATCTGAGTCTATTGATAACATATCAGATATTGCTCCTTGAGGGCAGATGTCAGCACATATAGAGCAGGATTCAAACATGTAACCCGGGCAATCAGCTAATCTGCCGAAAATTACTAAATCGTCCAAAGGCCCAAAGCCAACAGACACCCCAATCTCTTTTAGATCTTCACTTGGCTCAAAATCCTTTTTGTTTTCAACGTTCATAATCTCCTGGAATATCAGTCTTTTTGCCTTTTCATTAGCTTCATCCTTGTCTTTATGGACCAAGCTGGACAGACACGCAATATCGACTAGAGATACGTTCTCCTTTGGAAAATCACTGTACCTTAAAATTTCGTCAAACAAACTCTTGTTGGAACAACCAGCTATAATAAGATGGTCAGGATTCTTCTTTAGATGATAATGAATATCACTTATACCGTCACGACCACATAGGAGGTTGCTCTTGATGACTCTTACAACCCCTTTGTCCTTCATGGATTTGGATATGGACCTGAAATTCAAGAAGATTGTTTTATCACATGAACAGAGAAATAAAACGATTTCCTTTTTTATATCAGTCATAAAAACAAAATAAAAAAAATAAAAAAGAGTTACCCGGTCTCTTGGGAGAGACTGGGTTTTCGTGTTTCAATGAAGTCCGTTTATTCTCCGAACTTGCTGATCATCTCAGCTGCTTCGCTGCCACATACATCGCTGATACCAAGCTTACTGAGCTGTGCAGCGGTGGGTATGCCTGTGTTCGGAGTGAATCCTCTCAGTGTCCAGTACTCTGGGAGTTTCTCATTGTACAGCTTGTCCTTGTCAACTACTAGGCCGTCCTCATAACGTAGAGATGTCCCTTTTGGCCATGGTCCTGCCGTAAATGGGTCATTGAACCATCTCGGAGCAGTCTGTCCATCCCATACCTGCGGAGTGAACTCTGGATCGCCCATCTGAGTGTACATATTGATCATCCTGCAGAGAGCTGCTGCCCTCGCTCCAACCGCCAGGTTGTCGTCCCAAGTCCAGTCATTCCAGCCAGTTGCCGCCGCAGTCATGGCAGCTATGCCATCGGCGCCCCATGTTCCTCTGACAAACATGCAGATTACCGCTGAATTGCTGTTATATGCTACATCTTGTTGACCTATCAGGGCTTCACCTTCTGCACTGCCTTCCGTGTGACAATTGGGCTTTACTGTGGTGAGATAGGAAAGTGCTGACTTGCATCCACCCCTTACGGTGTGTGCGGGCTGACCATATCGATGGGTTGTCATGACATAGTTCATTATGTCAGGATTACCCTTCAGCTCAGCGAAGTACTTGCCTGTCTCGTAAGCGCCGTTTGCCAGCTTGTCACCGATACCGTCTCTGGTAGCCATCTTGTACGTCATCTCATTAACAGCATCTATGTTGCCCCATACGAGGTTGATTCCGTCGATATCTGCCGCTGTGATCAGGTTCCTCTGCATCAACTCCATGATGAGCGAGAGATTCATTCCATTGTCTATGTAGTCTATACCCAGGTCGTCGTGTATGAAAGTGGCTCTCAGAAGCTTATTCTGTCCCTCATGCATATCGTGCTGATCACCGGGGTACGGATCATTTGGAGTGTAGTCAGTTCCGTCTGGCTTAATGAAACCAAGATTTCCGCCCAATACGCCCATGGCTTCCCAATCAGGCATATCTGTGATTGTACCGTCCATAATTGGGTTTGCGCTGTTGACCTTTGCTGTGGTCAGGCATTTATGTGCACAACCTCGACAAGATTGCTTCTTTACCCACGAGGATGCTTTCATGAACGGACCTGATATCAAATGTAGTGCTTCTGGGTCTTCCCATGAACCTTCCTGCCAGTTTCTGATGGGGTAACAGGATGTAACCATGCTATTACGCCAACCGGTAGCAGTACCGTAATTTCTCCAGCTAAACGCAGCTTTCATCTTGCCTCGGATGACCCGGGATATGTCCATAAAGGCTTGCTTGTCAGCAAGCGGATGTCCTACGGTACCCGTGAATGTTATTCCCTTGAGATTCTTGGAACCCATAACGTAACCTGAACCAGCTCTGCCGTGAGCTCTGGCACCCTCCGACATGACGGCTGCAGGCCACATCAAGTTTTCACCGGCTCTGCCGATAACCCATGACCTTGCCAATCTCTTGTTGCCAATGCCCTTATTGGGGTCTGCAGGGTGTTTCGCGGCGAGTAGTGGTGGCATTTCACCCGAAGTAAGCATGCTCTCGAACCGGTAGTCATAACGAGATTGAACATTCTTGTTAAGTTCATGCTCGGTATGCTCGTGATCCGTTCCCCAGAGATGACTCGCATCCCTTATCTCCACCGTATCATCCATGACTGCAATGGAGACCGGATCGCTGGCCCTTCCAACTACATGGACGCCGTCCCAGCCTGCGAACTTCATCTCAGAAGGCGTAAGACCTCCACAAGTAGTTGCGCAATTGAAACTGTAGGGCGACTTGGTTGTTATACAGGACCTGCCACCGGGAGATGCTCCCGTTACAGGACCTACTAGGAAGTTTAACGCATTTCTGGGATCATCTGCCGTCACTTCGGAACCAACGGTACCGTCTCTGAACATTAAGTAGGCTCCGAGAGCCTGACCACCAAGATATCTCTTATATATGTCTTCTTCCAGTTCCAAAACGCCTGTAGTTTCCTGTGTTAAATCTACTGTTAATATTCTACCCCAAGCACCATTCATTCTAGTTGCCTCCTTACACTATACATACTGCTATAAAGCATCTCAGCCAGTTGCGTGGGGTCCATCGCATGGAACCTACCTGGTACGCACTTTACAAAGCGTAGGCAGTCAGGTTCTGGACAGGTTTCTACACATGTAGGTTGTCCTGCACACATTGTGCAAACCTGTGCTATACCGTCCGGCGTGTAAATTACACCGCTACCGAAAAGCTGCTCGCAGATCTCAGTACACTTGCCACATGAATCGAAACCCAGACACAAATCAGGATTGACACGCTTGTATCCATTGCCCTCGTATCCAGCTATGGTCTCCTCGTCTGGAACAGTTTCTATCGCAACGGTGGGACAGACGTACTCACAAGGCATCTGCGTCGTTCCGTCACTCCACTCAGTGAGTGCACAATAGTAGCAGACATTTGGAATGTCAACAAATGAGAAACGCATAGTTCTGATTCTTGCGTAGGCAAGGTTTATGCCCTGATAGTCCTCGGGTTGATACTTATAAGCACATTCTTCAGCGCATATGTCGCAACCGGTACATGCTCTGTAGTTAACGTCAATCTGGGCACCTTTCACCACGGGCGCCTGTGCAGGCGTTGGTGCAGGCGTTGGTGCTGCTACCGGTGGTGCTGGCGTCGCTGCTGGTTGTTCTCCTGGATGCGATGGTGTTGGTCTTGGTGCTGGTGCTGGTGCTGGTGTCCCTGGTGCTGGTTGTGCCGGTAATGCCGGTGCTGTTCTTGTAGGCACTGAAGGTGATGGTGTGGGTTCAGGTTCAGACACGCATCCTGCAATCCCCATTGTCGCTATGGCTCCAGCGATTGCGAGAGACTTGATAAATCTGCGCCTTCCGATGGCTTTTGGATCATTTTCTCTCTCTAAAACTTCTATCACTCGAATTTCCTCCATTTATTTTTTTTTTTGAAAGTCCCGTCAACTATCTCTGGAACTTACATTACTACATATTTCTGGTTGTATGGTACTTAAAACTTTTGCATTTTTCAAGCCGCGTCAAACAAATAAAAGTTTTTAATTCTTGTAATGTGATGACAT
>JBHPDI010000057.1:0-6005 GCA_042577985.1 Halobacteriota archaeon
ACGTATTGTTGCATGTGCAAAGAAAAATGCCAATATTCATCACAACTTTATATGGCACTAATATGCCATAATACTTGTGAATTGATTCTTCATATTAGAAGAGTTATATTGAAGCTATTCTGCTGTGGGGGCGTTGCACCTAAAGTAACCAAAAATAGGGACTTTAAGGTCAAAATGGACTTTAGGTGCAAAGTCTGCTGTGGGCTAAAATTTTTATAAGATAAATGCAACAATGCCCATAGTTATCTTAGCATTTTTCACCATAGTTCATCACAATATTTCTAGCAAGTAATTCAACGACAGCTATGATGATAGATAAAACAATTAGGTTTACATAAAATCCACCAATTCTGCTTGTTTGACTTTATCAGAGGCGAATAGTGAGCGAACTTCGAGTTCTAACAAGTGAAGTCGCTGTTTCGTGTAGTTTGAGATGTCATACTCTTCTGCCGTTTTAAGCGAGATGTCCAGATATTTCTTGACGGATCCTTCATGTACTGTCAGTATAACCCTGCCACCACATTTTGGGCAGGTGCCCCTAAGTGGAGGCCTCCTGATCCTCGCATTACATTTAACACATCGCATTTTTTGTTTTGAGAATGCACGTAAATTTCCGATCAAGTCTGGTAGGAAATGTGAGACTATGACGCGCTCAGCAACATCTCTTGCGTTTACAGCTCTGATCTTCCTTGCTAATTTTAGTTGTGCCTCCATTTTATCGATCATAGTTCCCAACGTCTTATATGCGCTGTTTGTCGGACCAGCTGCAATATCAGAGGTGTCGTGTGTGAAGTAAAATCCCTCGTATTGCATTGGCGAGCCCAATCTTGCTCCGATTAAATCCATTTTTGTCTCTAGATCCTTTGGGTCGACATGTCTCATAGATGCCTCATAGAATTCCAAGGGATATCTCCCCAGGAGGTCTATATTGTGGGCCTCACTATCGATCTCATTTGGATCTATGCGCATAGTAAGCACTAGAGGCGCATCCATCTTGCCCCCACGTCTGTCCGGTAGATAGGAACGTGAAAAGTTGAGCAGCCCATCCATCAAAAGCATTATGCAGTCCTCGTCACCATCACAATTACGACGTTTCGCTGCATGGAAAAATGGATGGGCATAACATACAGATGCATTGGTGAAGCCAAGTATACGTCCTAGAACTCCTGCAGATGTGTGGGGGGCAAGCCCGATGACCAGTTTTCCTACCAAATCATCCACAGATTGGACTTTGTAATATGCCTCTGCACCATAGTATTTTACCAACAGTTCATCCACAAAGTTTGCAACACGTAACAGATAATTCCCGGCGCCCTTTGAGAGTATCACATCTTGGGGCCTTAGCTCAATAACTTGACTTTCGTCTTTTAGAGGTTTGCCCCACATATCTAGGCAATAGCCAAGCTCCCTGATCTTGTCTATCGATGTAGAAATCTCCCTTGGTATGAAATGGGTGAGAGGCAAATCCGTCAGATCATATCTAATGGTCCCATCCTTGAATACATATATTTCATTCTTTGCTCTTAGAATTCCTTTTTCCAGTGGCTCTGGAGTCTGATCTTTAGACGTCAAACCTAGCACGCCTTTGAATTTCTCGGGCGCTCGTTCACCTAATCTTTCCAGTGACCTTGCATATAGGGCACCAAAATCGATGATTTGTTTTTTAACAGAAGAGGTGTTCCTACCACAACGTGAGCAATGCTCCTTTTCACCAGAGGGGATGCCACAACTTGTGCAAAACCTAATTGGAAAAGTTCGATTACCACAATCACAAAGATTTTTGAAGGTAGTGATGCCACAACTGGGACACTTTTTGATCCCTAATTCAATTTCAATTTCACCCTTTTTACCATTTAATGAGCGATTTCTGCTTCCTTCACCACCTGCTGGGAACAAGACATGTACTGGAGGATGCATTTTTCTTTCTTTGGATTTCTCTGGTCTCCCCATCCTACTGCCAATTCTGATCGGTGCACGCTCTCGAATTCGTACACCTGCCATTGCTGATACTGCTTCTATCGTTTTTTCATAGGTTTTGGGCGCACATTCCCTACCTAGATCTTGATCCAGCCCAATACATCGAATAAGTGGAAGTGCATCCCCTATGATTATGTTGTCCTCACGAACCTTATGAGGGACCAATAGCGTTTCTAGGAGTTCTTTCACTTTTGGTTCATTCGGAATTATTAGAACTTCACCATATTTTCCTCTTTTAGAGATATAATCTGCTAAAACCCCTAAATCTTGGATGGAGATGTCATGCCACAGATAGGTATATTTAGGATGTAAAGGCACATCAAATTTCTCTGATAGCTCGAATGCTCTCTCTGGTGTTATATCCCTGAGGTCTTCTTGGACGGAAATTTTATCTTCAAGCTCTTGGACCCACCACTCATAACAATACGAAGCTGGAACGAGGGGGTAGGCATTCTCCAGAAAATCACCATAGTTGATTAGGATTTCGCCAACATCGATTATCTCTTCAACGCTCGGACGTAATTCGTATGCTTGTTCTACTGAATCTATGCGCAAAACATCTCCATTAACCAAGCGAACCGTCGGCCCTTCTATTGTGTCCACTGGCGTAATCCCAGCAGCTTTCCCAGGCATCTCAACCTTCATTTGAGTTCCAGTGGCAATAAAATCATCAAGCAGAATCATCGTAGCAGGATGGATACCTGCAGTGGCATAGCACGAATTGCGCGAACGCCCATATCGCAATCGAAATCCCCCTTTAGAGGAGGGGTGGGAAAAGACGGGGCGCCCTGCTATAATGCCCTCTAGGAACTTTTCTTTTTTTCCAGATACTTCATCGCCCACATATTTTTTAACTATCAAGTTATCCAACCATTCCCAACCATCTAAACCCAATTGTGATACATGTTTCTTGACCTTCGGTGCCTTTAAAGCAAGACCTTCAGCCAGCACAAGCACCATTCCACCTCTAACCCTGTTTGTCTCTATGCGATCTAGATTTCTGTAGGCAGAAACCTCTTCCGCCTCAGTAGGTTCGCCATCTATACAAATAGGACAATTATTAACGATCAGGCGAATTTCTTCATTAGAGGGAGTATATTGAAGACTGGTTATCCTTTTATAAAGAAGGACTTCCTCAGCATAGCGCTCAACTTCCTCTTTTCTCGGTTTATATTCTGATATGCCGATTTTTCTGCGGACATAATCGGCCACTAATACAGACAATGCCTGGGCAGTTCCTCCCGCACTTCTGATAGGGCCTGAATAATATATTTTTAGATATTCGGTGCCATCATCATTTTTACCTAAACCTACGCGGGCGATACCCTCAATGGGAGCAGCTACGATTCCTTCTGTCAGTATTGCCACTGCAGTCCTGATTGCACCCTCTACTAAATCGAGCTTGTTGGATTTGTTCCCTATCATGCCTTCAGCAAAGTCCAAGCCTATGTGCAATGCTGCTTCCTCTCTGGACATCCGAGACTCCAACTCGCGAATTCTTTGCGCGACACCTTTGATACCCACAAGGCTTTCTACCCTGTCGGCCAGATCTTTAGCAAGCAAAATCTCTGGGCGCGGAAGTGGATCTTCGCCTCGCATCTTAGCGTCTTTCGCTATTTCTATACAGCGCTCTAGTTCGGCTTCCAGTGAATTAAAATAGGATTGGATTTGCTCAGAAATCATCATATAATAGATATAAGAAAATCTAGTATATCATCATTATTGTCTCATAACAGTATTGTCTTATAAAAGGAGTTTTCTGAGAGGCTTTCGGCTTAATAGCCGGAGCCGGCTTAGGTGCCCCACCCCCCCTTTATCTGATTTTTTATTTGCCTAGATAATATTAAACACGTTTATGTACGTATTCGTATTTACTATTACATTTATAGTTGTATTCACAAACATATATATAGTTATCGGACATAACCAAATATGCTATGAAAGAGGGGGAAATAAGACGAAAACGAAAAAAAGGAGATCCCATACCGCGGGAAGAAATTAAAGAACACATGATGCATGTATTGCGTAAAGGAGCTAAGCACCAAAATGCTCTTGCAAGAGAACTAGATATATCTCCAAATTCATTAAGAGAGATTGCAAGTGAACTTGTAGGCGCCAATAGAATAAAAAGAGAGCGAAGTGGAGGTATATTATTATACTCTCTAAGATGACATCACGCAAATTTCAAGATCGATGATTCCATCGTACTTAAATCTATAATTGGAGCGTGAGCAGGAACCGGCTCTAAATTTACTCTTTTCTGGAAATCCGTCTGGGCTTGCCATGTGCCAGAATTCACCAAAGTGACGCCACGATAATTTGATAGCCCAATGGTGTGCACATGACCGCAATGGATTATGTCTGGTATAGTATTGATTACAAAATGGTCACTTTTCTCAGGTGCTATTGAGATGCGTCCACCGTATATCGGAGATAAATGTCTCCTTCTTAGCATTTCAACCATTGCAATCTCTGGCGCTTTATATGATAGTCCCGGTATTGCTGCAACAAAATCGTCCAGGGAGCGCCCGTGGTAGATGAGCACTTTGATACCATCCAATTCTATCAAAGATGGGTTGCCAACGAACTTTATATTTAGATTGTGGAACATAGCAGTTATTTTCTTGGGCAATGCGGGCTGGGGCTCTGCCTGTCGAACAGCATCGTGGTTACCTGGCGAGATGATGATCTTGATGTGAGTCGGTATCTCTTTCAGATACTCTGCCGCCATTCTATATTGCTCATAAATATCTGAGATGATGAGATCTTTTTCTTGACCAGGATACACCCCAATTCCATCCACCAAGTCGCCCGCAATCACCACATATTTGACTTTTTTGGCAAGTGCCTTTTGATTATCGTCACCAAGATCGCCATTTAACCATTTGGTGAATCTAAACCATGCTTCCTCTAAAAACATCTTACTCCCAACATGCATATCGGATAAAAGAACCGCAAAAACTTGTTCAAATGCTTTTCTAGGCCCATTGCTTATAGGTATCTCGGGCCACAGGACATTGCTTGCTATCAAAAGCCCACCATCTTTTGTCAAATTGCCAGTGATGCCAATAACCTCATCCAATATTATATAATTGGATGCTTCAAGTAAACCCTTATTCTTTTGGATAAGAGCGGGAAATACCCCAGTCGGATCTTCCAACTCTATTAATTTATGTCCGTTTGATGTATTTCTAATATCAGACACCATTCCAATAATAGTGACCTCTCCTCGGACTTTGTTGAGGCTTTCGATGGGTCTTGCATTTGCCCTCCCTCGGATGATTTCGCTTAGTTTGGCATACCGATCACGAAAATAAAAAACGAACTCTTCATAGTCGCCAACACATGTCGATTCGTCGGTAATATCACTTAAAACGCGAACCTCTGTTGAAGGTCTTGATATGGCATTTCTAACATGTTCGGGGGTAACCACCAACACTGAGTCGTCCAGCGACGTCAGTATTTCTTGCATCAGCGCTTCTATGGGGCCATCATGCTTTTGTATCATTGCAACCGCATCTGGATGTACTTGATGTCCCGCCTCTGCAAAACGTTGGATGGTTTTCTCTCCCATAAAAATCAACAGGGATATTAATAGTGCAATAGGTCATAAATTATATGTTATAAGGGGTTATGGAGTTTACAAATGAATGATAATTTTTGGATCGAATTGGCACGGGATCTGGCCTTTGCAACGGCAGTGGTATTCTTAGTCATAGGTTTAGCATATCTCTTTGCCGGAACCTGGCCGATAATGGTTGGAGTTGAGTCTGGTAGTATGATGCCGCACATATATAAAGGAGACATCATATTCCTCCAAGGTATTAGTCGCACCAGCATCACAACATATCAGGTTGGCACAGAGATCAACTACACATCTTTTGGGGACTATGGGGATGTGGTCGTATACAGACCTAATGGCGATCTTTATATGACACCAATCATTCATAGGGTCATTTATTGGGTCGATGCGGGAGACCCTATGCCCAACTCCGAACCTGCACCCCATTCAGGATTTATTACCAAGG
>JBHPDI010000058.1:0-5584 GCA_042577985.1 Halobacteriota archaeon
ATTTCTAGTGGTTTTTCGCTTTTTTATAGAATGTTCACTTATGATAACAAAAGGGGGGTGAGCAGATGAACGGTAAAAAAATAAAAACAAAGTTAATGGTATTATTAATTTGCTTTTTCTTTTTAACATCTGTAAGTGGAGTTAGCCTTGCAGCTACAGTTACAAATACAAATACAAGCGAAAAACCACTAGAAATCTTTGAGATAAAAGAACTTAATCATGCTCCCAACAGGTCAGAGTATGCACCTGATGAAATTTTGGTCAAGTTCAAATCTGACACTGGAAACGTTTTGGTAAGCAGGACTAATTCTGAATATGGGGCTTCCGTGAAGTCCACCCTACTTTCAGGTACCAAGGTACTAAGGGTTCCCTCGGATAAAACAGTCGACGAGATGGTCAAAATATATGAAAGTCTGCCAGAAGTCGAATATGTAGAACCGAACTACCTTGTACGTGCTTTAATGGTTCCCAATGACACTGCTTACACTTATCAGTGGCATCTGGACAATGATGATTATGGTGGTATTAACATGGAATCTGCGTGGGATATATCCACAGGTTCCGGAGTTGTAGTGGCTGTGCTAGATACGGGAGTTGCCTATGAAGACTACGGCATATATCATCAGGCACCGGATTTGGCTGGCACCACTTTTGTACAAGGGTATGATTATGTCAATGGTGATGAACATCCAAATGATGATCAAGGACATGGTACCCATGTGACTGGAACCATAGCCCAAACGACCAACAATGGGTATGGCGTTGCAGGAGTGGCATTCGGTTGCTCAATAATGCCAATAAAGGTGCTTAACGAAACAGGTAGTGGGTATAATTCATGGGTGGCAGACGGCATCTATTATGCAGTCGATAACGGTTCTGATGTTATCAGCATGAGCCTGGGCGGATCAAGCCCTTCTTCAACGATAGAAGCTGCCGTTGAGTATGCATACGACCACGGGGTGACGGTCATCGCTGCTGCCGGTAATGAATATTTAGACGGGAATCCTACAGAATATCCTGCTGCATACGATGATTATGTCATCGCAGTGGGTGCTACCAGATATGATGAAACACGTTCATATTACTCGAATACCGGTAGTTACGTGGATGTAGTCGCTCCGGGTGGTGATACATCTGTGGACCAAAACACTGATGGCTATGCCGATGGAGTTCTCCAGCAAACTTTTGATGGGTCTATAGACACTTTCGCTTTTAGTTTCATGCAAGGTACTTCGATGGCAACGCCCCATGTAGCCGGAGTGGCAGCACTTTTAATCGCTAACGGTGTAACCGGTCCGGATAATGTCAGAGCTAGCCTGCAGAACACTGCAGAAGATAAAGGCACCACCGGCTGGGATGAAGAATACGGTTGGGGTTTGATCGATGCAGTTGCAGCGTTAGAATTCGTACCAAGTGATACAATTAATATCTCAGAGGCTGTTGACAATTATGACCTGAACTGGACCACAGGCGGAGATGAAGACGGAGACTGGTCCGGACAGAATGATACCTATTATTACGGCGGAGATGCTGCAGAGAGCGGGCATGCAGCCGATTCTCAGAGTAGCTGGCTGCAGACCAATGTCACAGGTCCGGGTAATCTCTCATTTTACTGGAAGGTTTCTTCAGAATATGAATATGATTTGCTGAAGTTCGACATAGATGATGTGGAGCAGCACTACATATCAGGCACTACATCCTGGGCACAGAAAACATATTCAATAGGCTCGGGTACGCACACACTGAAGTGGGAATATTCTAAAGACGTGTCTTACGACGGGGGAGAAGATTGCGGATGGGTCGACAAGGTCGAATATGTTACCGAGGGTAATCCAGATATTTGGGTTGATCCAACCAGCTTCACTGTGACCCTGAGCCAAGGGAATACGTGGAGTGGCATACTTAATATCGAAAACCACGGAAGTGCGACCCTCACATATAACATAAGCGATGTCAATACTACAGTTTCTGTTAGTTCACAGGATAAAACCACAAAAAGTTCGATGGCAATAATTCCGGGACTAAGAACAGCTGGTAACAATAACAACCAAGGAACACCGAACATACCTCAGATTATAGCATCCGATGTTATCAAACAATCTGGCACAACCCAGATTCTTGCATGGACCTTATACACGGACTATCATGAGGAATACAACAATACGTTGAGTGCTATTTCCCAGTATTATACCGATTATGCTGTAACCGAGAGTACAACAACCAGCTCAAGTGTCCTTAATGCGGAACTGGTGGACAAGGATATCTTCTTGGTGACAGAACCTGAAGCTGCTAATAACACAATTTTGGCTTCAATGGGCTCAACATTCTCGACTGTCCTATTGGACTTCGTCAATAATGGCGGAATAGTTATCGTCTGTTGCGAATGGGAGTGGTACCAGGGATTCCTTCTCAATGCAGGTCTGATGAATGCGACTTATGATGTAGGATATTTTACTGGAGAGAATTTCACCGTTGCTGACTCAACCCATCCGATCACAGATAGTCTTGGATCAACGGTGGCTTCAGCTGATGCGGTTGCAACCTATATCATCACAGATCCGGAAATACAGAATCTAATCGTGGATTCGCATGGGTTTCCAGTGGTTGCTGTCCGGGATTTGGGAAGCGGACACGTGGTTCTCATCGGTTATGATTATTATGAATACAATAACGATTCAGCAAGGATAATTTCAAATGCAGTTAATCTGGATTTATGGTCTACAGAAACATGCACATGGCTCAGCGAAACTCCGACATCCGGCTCAGTAGCATCAGGCAGTTACGACAACATAACAGTGAGCATAAACACAACAGGTCTCAGTGCAGGAAGTTACGGTGCGAATATTACCATAATCAGCAACGATCCTGATGAAAACACAATCGTTGTGCCGGTGAGTTTGACGGTTGAATCACCTAGCGAAGACCCAAACATTTGGGTTGACCCGACCAGCTTCACTATGACGCTGAGTCAAGGAGATGCGTGGAGTGATATACTTCAAATCGGAAACAATGGAAATGCAACCCTCACATATAATTTAAGCGATGCTAATTCTACAATGAGTTCGTTCGCTCAAGAGCTAATGGTTAGAGCTGGTGGATTGACATCAGCAGAAGCAGATCTATCAGTTGGCTCAAAAACAAGCGATATTTCAACATACACTGTTAAATACACGGGGCTGATCGACAATCTTGACATACTCGTACTTGGAAATAGTAGTTCTACTTCTGATGATGATGAAGTCACAAGGTTAAACGCGCTTGGATCAAATACCGTTCTCGTAGAAGATTCTGCAATTGCCAGTTTGACATCATCTGATTTGGGGGGATATGATGTGGTGTACCTTGCAATCGATTGGGGGGATTCATCAGACCATATCGAGGCCGTCGGAGACACGATAAAGACATACGTGAGCAATGGCGGAGGACTTGTATTAGGACAGTGCGCAAACTTTGATGCACCGTATACTCCAAGCTTTTTGCCCCATAACCTAACCTATACAGATACATGGTATCCTGGGTGCGGCGTGACGATACTTAACTCAACCAATTACATAACATCAGGTCTTACAGGGAATGATATGCCTGATGTATACGATAGAATATCGACTGCTACACTCGATGCCAACTATGACATTCTTGCAGTATCATCAGTGGAGGAGAGTATCTCACTTGCTGTGGCAGAATATGGGAGTGGAAGGATTGCAGTCCATGCGAGCAATTGGAGGGGTACCGGCACGTCATGTGATGATGATCCAGACATAATTATAGAAAGGATATTCTATTGGGCGTCACAAAGCGAAGCTGTAGACTGCACATGGCTCACCGAAACTCCGACATCCGGCTCAGTATCATCAGGCAGTTATGACAACATAACAGTGAGCATAAACACAACAGGTCTCAGTACAGGAAATTACAGTGCAAATATAACCATAAGCAGTAACGATCCTGATGAGAATTCAACTGTTGTGCCAGTGACTTTGACGGTTAATTCAACCGGAGAAGTTGGAACTGGCGGTCTTGAGACGGTTGATCTGAATTCAGGACCGACGCCCACCACCCTCGCGAATACGTTGATGGGCGGCGGAGTCGTTGTTTCCAACGTTACCTATTCAGGTGTAAATATCTCGGCAGGCACATTTAGCAATGGTACTGAAATCATCGGCTTTTATAGTGGTATCATACTGAGTACTGGAAATATCAGTAACGTGATCGGTCCCAACACCTATGATGGCACGTCAAAGGACAATGACATGCCAGGGGATACGGACCTAGACACTCTGATACCGGGATATGACACTTATGACGCTTCCGTGCTGGAATTCGACTTCGTACCAGATACCGCTGTGGTAACCTTCGTATACGTATTTGGTTCAGAGGAGTACAACGAGTACGTACATAGCGAATATAATGATGTCTTTGGATTCTTTATCAACGGAGTCAACCACGCGTTGATACCGGGTACTAGCACCCCTGTCTCAATCAACAACGTCAATGGGGGGAATCCCTATGGCACAAACGCCATCAACCCCGCCTGCTACCGTAACAACGACCTAGATGACGGCGGCGGCTCGATCAATACCGAATTGGACGGCTTGACGATAGTTCTGAGTGTAACAGCCAGTGTTAATGCTGGCGAGACGAACCATATTAAGCTAGCCATCGCTGACGCAGGGGATTATATTCTTGACTCTGATGTGTTCATCAAGGCAGAGAGTTTCATTGCACCCAACCTAACTCTATCACCCATAACAGCCAACAACCCGGTGGACATCAATCACACGCTGACAGCTACGCTAATTGAGAATGGGAGCGGGGCATCCGGCAGGATGATTACCTTCAACATAACCAATGGGCCCAATGCAGGACTTACAGGCACCAACACGACGGATTCTGAGGGTCAGGCTACATGGAGTTACACCAGTTCAGTCAATGGCACAGATACCATCGTTGCGACCAGTGCAAGTGAGACATCAAATACCGCCTATGTGACCTGGGAGGCATTTATCGAAGCTTTTGACACAGGTACAGGCACTTCACCGAGCATCTCAGGAACGCACAACGGCACGATCGTCATGTCATCCCATGTCAATGTCTCCTATATGTACACATATCCGTGTGCTGGAACCGGCGGACATGCGGAATCCGTTAAAATATGGAATTCGACATGGACTAAAACTGTAGCCTGGACTGGTTACACCGGAGATTATCACAACATAACCTTTGACGAATCTTTCATATTAAGGGCAGGCGAGACCTACAATTACACGATCATAACAGGCTCCTATCCGCAGATAATACATGCAACCAGCATGGAAGTGACAGGTGGAACAATTACATGCACAGAGTTCACCGATGCAAATGGTGTTACCTATAACGACTACATTCCTGCGATAATATTGGGGTAAAGACACCTAAATAAAAAGAAAAAGAGTAGAGTTACCCAAAGAGGCTCTATTCTTTTCTTTATTTTATTTTTTATTTTTTAGGCAGATTTAGATTAAAAGTGTAATATGTGTAATAAGTGTAATTATACTAAAAACATTTTACACCATAGGATAAAGATATAAAAGTGTAATATGTGTAA
>JBHPDI010000059.1:0-5498 GCA_042577985.1 Halobacteriota archaeon
TTCTAAGAGCGACTATGGCAAATCCGTGAATGTGCGTAGGATAATCCAGAACGTCACTGGGGAAGAAGTTATGGGGAGTCAAAATGGCTAAGAAAGACACTGTCCAAGCTTTAATGAAGAGAGGTATCAGCTCTGAGTTGGCACAAATCCTCTATGACGCAGGATTTACGCTAAGTAAATTTGAAAAAGCATCTGTTGAAGACCTCATAGAAGCTGGTATAACTTCTAGGAATGCCAATCTTATAATGAAAAATATGGGGAGACCCATTAAGAAATCTAAAGAGGTATCCCCAAAGCTAATTGATTCAAAGCTCAGAGGGCTTTTACTCCCTATTGCTATAACTGATGAGCTACAGCGTGACCTGAGAAGAATAAAACTCACAGAGGACCAGTTAGACAAGATATTGCAAATGGTCGTAGATGCGTACGAAAGAGCAAAGGTCGAGCCATGTGAGGCGGTTGGCATAATAGCTGCGCAATCGATAGGAGAACCTGGAACGCAGATGACGATGCGTACTTTCCATTATGCTGGCGTAGCCGAGATCAGCATTACACTTGGGCTGCCTAGGCTGATTGAGATTTTAGATGCAAGAAAGATACCAAGTACTCCTATGATGACGATTCGATTAAAGGACGAAATAAAACATGATAGAGACGAGGTCAGAAAGTTGGCATGGGAGATTGAGACGACTTCACTGCTCGACTTGGGTGATCTTTCAATTGATCTCGCAGAGATGCAGATCCGCATAGCTCTGAACGAAAAGTCGTTATCGCAGCGTAATATCTCTCCTGAAGAGGTCGCTGAAAGAACTATAGAGGGACTTGGCGTAGATGTTCGATTAGATGAACTTAAGCTCATAATCCACCCAGAGCAACCTTCGTATCGAGAACTATTGCAACTGGTTGAAAAGATACGAGGCATGGCGCTCAAGGGCATTGAAGGGATAAAAAGAATAGTGATCAGGAAGGAAGACGGGGAGTATGTTCTATATACGGAAGGTTCAGCACTTAAAAAAATCCTCCAGTGCGATGGCATTGATCCTACTAGGGTTAAAACAAACAACATCAATGAAATCGCTGATGTCTTGGGGATTGAGGCTGCTAGAAACTCCATTATATCTGAGGCAATGGAAACGTTGCGAGAGCAAGGACTGGAAGTCGATGTAAGACATATCATGCTTGCAGCAGATATGATGACATGTGGTGGTGAATTGAAGCAAATCGGGCGTCATGGCGTTGCAGGTGAAAAGACATCCGTTCTATCAAGAGCAGCCTTTGAGGTAACGGTAAGTCACCTATTAGATGCCGCAATCCATGGGGAGGTTGACGAATTATGTGGTGTGACCGAAAACGTGATCGTTGGGCAGCCGATCCGATTGGGAACCGGAGATGTTGAGCCGATATATAAAGGTGTTTAATAAATGAATCCAGATCGATCACTTCAAGTGGTAGTAAAGACGGGTAAAGTCCTCATAGGTTCAAATGAGACATTAGAAGCCGTTAAAAGAGGACAAACAAAATTGGTGGTCCTTGCCTCAAACTGTCCAAACCATGTGAGGGCAGAGGTCGAAACTAAAGTGAAAACATTTGATTATCCTGGTACAAGCACTGATTTGGGGGTAACATGTGGTAAACCATATGCTATAGCAGCACTTGCAGTGACAGATCCAGGAGAATCGGATATATTGGCGGTGCTCAGATGAACGTTAAGATCACCTCGGAAGGTATACGTTATATAGCACTATTTGAGAGTTTGACAGGTGCCGCTGTAAGAGATTGTATAGTTGACGAGGAAAATGATCGCGTCATATTCGTGGTTAAAAAGGGTGACATGGGAATAGCTATTGGAAAGAACGGCAGTAATATAAACAGGGTGAAAAAATCTATAGGAAATCACACTGAAATTGTAGAATACTCAGATGACGCTTGTGAGTTTATTGAGAACACGTTTCAACCTGCGATGATTAAAAAAGTGGACATAGTAAGCAAAGAATCTAAGCGTTTAGCTTATGTTTCAGTAGTGCCTAAAGACAAAGGGCTTGCAATTGGGCGTGATGGTAGAAACATCCAAAAGGCAAAAATTTTGGCCAAAAGGCATCATGGCTTAGATGATGTAATAATAGAGTGAAGAAGGTATTCAATGGGTAAAGGAATGTATGCAGTCAGGAAATTAAAGAATGATAGAAAAAAGTACCGCTGGAGCGATAGCTATTATTCTCGGAGGGTGCTTAATTTGGGTCAAAAGGCTAATCCATTGGAGGGTGCCCCTCAAGCGAGAGGTATCGTACTCGAGAAGGTTGGAATAGAGGCAAAACAACCTAACTCTGCGATCCGAAAATGCGTCAGGATACAAATGATCAAAAATGGACGTCAGATAACCGCTTTCTGCCCAGGAGACGGTGCAATCAATTTTATCGATGAGCATGATGAAGTCCTAGTTGAAGGAATAGGAGGACGAATGGGCGGGTCTTACGGGGATCTTCCGGGTGTTGGGTGGAAGGTTATCGCTGTAAACAACGTCTCGTTGGCAGAGATGGTATCTGGGCGTAAGGAGAAACCGATAAGATGAGCAAGATATTTGATAAATGGGATGTTTCTGATGTACAAATCAATGATTTGGGTATTAAGCAGTACGTTAATCTGGAATCTGTTTTACTGCCCATCAC
Organism: Halobacteriota archaeon; assembly: GCA_042577985.1. GTDB lineage: Archaea > Halobacteriota > UBA148 > UBA148 > UBA148 > UBA148. The sequence continues at coordinate 2,667 of JBHPDI010000059.1, forward strand.
TGGTGGAAAAGCTGCCCAGCAGTTTAGTAAATCACGAGTATCTATCATAGAGCGTCTCATAAATAAGTTGATGAGGGGCGAGAGGAACACTGGTAAAAAACAAAAAGCTCATAATATTGTTAGGGATGCATTTGATATTATCTACGCTAAAACTAAGGAAAATCCAATACAATTTCTCATAAAAGCGATTGAAAATGCAGGTCCCAGGGAAGAGATCGTACGCTTAAAATATGGTGGAATATCAGTTCCAAAAGCTGTAGATACATCTACACAGAGGCGAATAGATCAGGCTTTGATGTTCATCGCACAGGGCGCTCAAAGAACCTCCTTCAAAAGTAAGAGAAGCGTAGAAGAGTGCCTTGCCTCTGAGATCATCGCTGCATCAAGGTATGATGTGAAGTGTTTTTCGATCAGCAGGAAAGGGGAGAAAGAACGGGTTGCTAAGTCAGCACGATGAAATCAAGGGTTCGTGCTTTTGTCTGTGGAAAAGTACAAGGAGTTTTCTTCAGAAGTTTTACTAAATCAGAGGCAGCATCTCTCGAAATACACGGTTGGGTGAGAAACCTGAGGGATGGCAGGGTTGAAGTTCTAGTCGAGGGCAATAAAGGTGCTTTAGATGAGCTGCTTGGTAGAATCAGAGAGGGCTCACCTGGCTCTATGGTAGAGAAAGTCGATGTTATGTGGGAGAAATACGTTGGAGATCTGAATGGGTTCAGAATCGTCTAGCTTTGATTTCATTTTGTGAAACATGACAATATATATTTCTTTTAGCCAATTGGGCTGCTAAAGAGAATCTCTGCCCAATACCCACCTATGATAGGCGTAGTAGCCGTATAGCCATGACTTCTATCCAGAATAAAGGAATCCCTGTCACTATTCTTTGTAACGCCCCCATACCCCCCTCTATTCCGACGAACATAAATACCAATCCAAGAATCGCCGTCAGAATCCCCGTTGCCAAGGAGTATGGGCGATAGCTCACCCATCTATGGTCGTTTCTAGATCGTCGAGCAATTGCGAAAGGTGCAATGGAAAATCCTAGCCCTACAATCATGGCGCCACTTACATGCAGCATACTCGTCAATGATATATCTACGCTATTTGGCTCAACGTGAAAAAGTCCCACTGCAATCCAGCCAACGCCTGACATTGCTATCAAAGCAGGACCGATCTTCGAACCTTTTCCTTCGTTTATGCCGCGGTGGAGTCCGAATGCAAATGCAATAATAAACAATCCTAATAGCATAAATCCTGCTGTATTCATTATAATTGCATTTTGACCTCCAACCTCGCCCAATTCGCTCATGAATTGCGTTAGATGGTTGTAACCAGGTCGAAGGAGCCCAACGGAAATCATTATAATAGTGTATAATATGGGACCAACAATGCCACAGATGGCCAGCATTCTTTGATTGATTTCAGGCAAGGCTCTATTCTTGGACATCTTTTTTCACCTTATAATTCTCCTTCTTAGTATGATGATTACTGTTTTGTACCATTCATATTATATCTATATATGGGCATACACTTAATTTCTGGCCTAATTAGTTTCCCCACCGAAATAGTGGATTAACTAATTACGATAAAATATTTATCAAAATAAAAATATCAAATGCCGTAATTCTGAAACCTTAAACAAAATAGCTTTTTTACCGTAATTTCAGGCAAAAATTCAAGTAAATATTAAAATATGAAAAACAGAAAAGTCCTTAAAGTTTGATCTAGTAGGTAGGATAACGGGTCGAAAAAAGCCAGAGATAACAGAGTAGTGAAAGCTTTATGTTAGATTTTGAATGACATACAACAAGAATTTCACTACCACGAGTTTAATATGCCATTAAGTACATAATTAACAATTGTTAACTATGAAAATAGGAATACACAAAATGGGGGTAAGCAAGATCTTAAAGTATATCGTACTTGCTGGAGCGATAGCAATTATAGGGATTTCTGGATGTTTATCTGAGCTTGAGTTCTACCCGGCTATCACGCCCGCACCAACACCCGCAACAACACCAGCACCGTGTATAAACCTCAACGAACTGCCAATAGCACCAGTATCAAATTCAACAGAAAAACTAGATATACTAACTTCGATACAATGTCCACAAGACTCTGAATACCTGTACATCTCAGATATCAACGGTGAACTTTGGTGGGTCTGTGCAGTATGTAATTATACTGCACCTTACAAAAGTCAACTGTGTGCTGTGTAGAGCAAGAAAGATAAAGTTCAGGATGATACCAAGTTGATCAAATTAAAGGATTTTAAAGCTTTCAGAAAATCATCCTAGATATCTCGAAATGTCTGTCTCTGTTACTTTCTTCCCCGGATATTCACATATATGTCCCAGTTCTTTGTAATACTCTTCGAAAGATCCTTGACAGACCCACCAAAGTTCCCCTTCGATCTCGACGATTATTATGGAGTAAAAATAATCATGGTGACAATCTGGGCATTCCTCCACGACATCCCTTAGTTTTTGGGTCTCCTCGGGTGTAAAGCCCGTATAAATCATTTGCCCTAGATCGTTTCGATTGATCTTTTCTATGTCTGGGGCCTTTTCAGATGTAGAAGTTGCTCTTTGGATTGCTGTTGGGGTTGACATAGGCATTACTGTAGGCGTTGATTCCGGAATGTTGCTTTCAACACATCCAGCTACCATAACGACGATAAAAAAAGACACAAGTAATATGACGACGATCTTCATATAAACTTTAATTTTTTTTAATTAGATATAAGATTATCTATTAAATCCAAAAAAAATATTGAAGAATACTTTACGTTTTTAGCATACCTGTTATTGTTTCTTCATATGCAACCCGAATAAA
>JBHPDI010000060.1:0-5338 GCA_042577985.1 Halobacteriota archaeon
AGGTTTCCGGTCTTTTCAACGTTTTAAAAGCGGAAACAACGTTGAATATTCATTTTACTCCGCCTAAAATCTCTAGTACTACTCAAACGGAGAAATCAACCGTGGAATCCGTTGAAATTGGCTACACCTTTTTGAGAGATTGGGGGTCACAACCATTAAGATATGACATAGACTATACCTTGGACACTGTGATATATGTCAAAGATAAAAACGACATGCATGTCAATACCGATGCTGAATTAATATTTGAATTATATGAAAGGAAAACCACCGATGATGGCAGCAGTGAAACAGCAATAGGTGGATTGCTGGATAGGTGGGAGAGAACCATAAGAGAAAAATCGATTGTAGGTGAATCGGGTGGACATGAATTTAGATTGCAGTATTCTAATACACCCAGAGATTGGACTATCTCACCTATATTGGACTCTCCTTATCCAAGACCCTATGGCGTGGAATACGGCATCTTACAAGTAACGCTAATTACACCCAATGGTAAACGGTTTTATGTTGCCAAGGATAATGTTTCATTAGAAATAGGGAGTGAGGAAGTTATGGAAACTATAGGGTGTTGAGAATTTGTGCTTGGTTTGAACGCTTCTCTGTAGCATTTCTTGATTATTTAGAACAGTCTCTTTTTCCGTTTCTGTAATAGTAAAATACCAAACAATGTAATGTAGAATTTTCTGTTAAGTTAGTAGTATCGACAGGACTACAAATTCAATTATAATAATGTCAACCAAAAACCGCATTTTCAAAAGAATCCTAATGAGACAACATCTTTGCAACATATATTTAAAAGGGTTGAGGTGATAGAGGATAATATGCCCTATCAAAAATGAAAAAGACAGTAGCTATTGTGCTTTTGTTAACTTCAATTCCATGTTTTTTTCAAGGTTCGTTGAAAAGTATTTTACACCAATCCCTGCAATCACTTTAACACCTGTTCCAATGTTTAAGCTATTCCTATACTGCCCTCAACTTCTGATCCAAAAACAATGGCCGCACTCAGTTTTAAAACCCCTCCTAAAATTGAGGACCCACAAGTTACATATGAAAATACAGTAAAAGGAGTGATTTCGGGATTGGTTAGAACTGACCTCAGAACAAATGACTGCTCAATCAAATTTTATTCTTGTTGACAACAGGTATAAAAACGCTATAGATAAATAACAGGGGCATGAAAATAGTGATGTAACGAGTGATAATATAAATTTAACAGGGGTGATAAAAATGAATAAAAACATAAAAGATGTAGAGTGGGAAAAAATTATAAAGAACGCCAGATTCCTCCTGTCAGTGATTACAGTATTTTTATGGGTCCATATAGCCTTGGGGATAGGTAGCGTCCTCTCTCAGTTACCCTTATCAGATTGGTTTTTACCAACTTGGTTCAAAGGAACGGTGCAGGTTTTAATCGTGATTATGGGGTCTCTTTTCACTCTCGGAAAAGTTGAATTATGACTTTTGGGTGTTAACGGGCTACAAGGACGGATGTTTCAATGGATAGAATCTCAAAATGAGGATTAAAGGAGAACGATTCTAATGGATGGAACAAAAGGTTTTGCCCCAAGCAGAAACACGGCAAAAATCATTGCCGTCTGTCGAAGTGAAAAGACGGGTGAAAGAAAGGAAGCTATAGACCAAGGTGTATTCAAGGAAGGTTACGGACTTCTCGACGATGCCCATGCCAATCCTGATACTCATCGGCAGGTCAGCCTGTTAGCGATCGAAAGCATTGATAAGATGAAAAAATTGGGATTAGATCTAAAGCCCGGTGATTTTGCAGAGAACTTAACCACCAAGGGAATTGACCTAACGTCACTAAAACCCGGCACCAGGATAAATATTGGAGATAAGGTCATACTTGAGATCACTCAAATCGGTAAAGAATGCCATAGTGGCTGCGCCATTTTCAAGCAGGTTGGCAAGTGTATCATGCCTGAGGAGGGTATATTCGGCAAGGTTATTCGCGGTGGTTTGGTTAAGGCTGGCGACGCCATACAAAAGGTGTAACAAATCATGTTTTGCTAGTAAATTACTTGATCATAATGATAGTATGGCATTGTCAACAAGAAAAGTCGTTTTGAGAGTATTAGAATTAGGAAGCAACATGTCGGGAAACTGAAAAAGATTACATATGAAAGATTGACTATATTCAGTTTTCAACGGATAAACTCCCCAAAAGGATATATACAAAAATAAAGATCACTTTTTAGAATCATAGTTCAATTAAGAAAAACCACCATATACTTCTTGAATACCGCCATTTATCACTACCTTTTTGCCCAGATATACGTCTATTTGAGAGTTTTCCATAGCGATGCGATCTTAATCTCAGAGGGATAAAGCTCGTTATATTCTCCTCAAGCAAACTATCCATATCTCACAGCCTCGACGGGACTCATTTTTGCTGCCCTTCTGGCAGGATATAATCCTGATATGACTCCCACCAAGATTGCGACTGCCAAACTGCCGATCGCGACTTCAGGGGTAATGATTGCTGGCATATCCATTCCGATATAAAAACTAACACCAATGCTTACCAGTGTGGCAGTAATTATTCCTAATATACATCCCAATATGCCGCCGACCAGACTGATCATCCCCGCCTCGGTCAAAAATAGTAGAATGATATTCGAATTGGTGGCTCCGATCGCTTTCATGATCCCTATCTCATGGGTTCTTTCCATAACAGACATCAGCATGGCGTTCATGATGCCTATGGAGCCTACGATCAGTGCAATGGAGGCATATTGGGATGTATATTAGGAATAATTACTGCCACACTGGTAAGCATTGGTGTTAGTTTTTATATCGGAATGGATATGCCAGCAATCATTACCCCTGAAGTCGCGATCGGCAGTTTGGCAGTCGCAATCTTGGTGGGAGTCATATCAGGATTATATCCTGCCAGAAGGGCAGCAAAAATGAGTCCCGTCGAGGCTGTGAGATATGGATAGTTTGCTTGAGGAGAATATAACGAGCTTTATCCCTCTGAGATTAAGATCGCATCGCTATGGAAAACTCTCAAATAGACGTATATCTGGGCAAAAAGGTAGTGATAAATGGCGGTATTCAAGAAGTATATGGTGGTTTTTCTTAATTGAACTATGATTCTAAAAAGTGATCTTTATTTTTGTATATATCCTTTTGGGGAGTTTATCCGTTGAAAACTGAATATAGTCAATCTTTCATATGTAATCTTTTTCAGTTTCCCGACATGTTGCTTCCTAATTCTAATACTCTCAAAACGACTTTTCTTGTTGACAATGCCATACTATCATTATGATCAAGTAATTTACTAGCAAAACATGATTTGTTACACCTTTTGTATGGCGTCGCCAGCCTTAACCAAACCACCGCGAATAACCTTGCCGAATATACCCTCCTCAGGCATGATACACTTGCCAACCTGCTTGAAAATGGCGCAGCCACTATGGCATTCTTTACCGATTTGAGTGATCTCAAGTATGACCTTATCTCCAATATTTATCCTGGTGCCGGGTTTTAGTGACGTTAGGTCAATTCCCTTGGTGGTTAAGTTCTCTGCAAAATCACCGGGCTTTAGATCTAATCCCAATTTTTTCATCTTATCAATGCTTTCGATCGCTAACAGGCTGACCTGCCGATGAGTATCAGGATTGGCATGGGCATCGTCGAGAAGTCCGTAACCTTCCTTGAATACACCTTGGTCTATAGCTTCCTTTCTTTCACCCGTCTTTTCACTTCGACAGACGGCAATGATTTTTGCCGTGTTTCTGCTTGGGGCAAAACCTTTTGTTCCATCCATTAGAATCGTTCTCCTTTAATCCTCATTTTGAGATTCTATCCATTGAAACATCCGTCCTTGTAGCCCGTTAACACCCAAAAGTCATAATTCAACTTTTCCGAGAGTGAAAAGAGACCCCATAATCACGATTAAAACCTGCACCGTTCCTTTGAACCAAGTTGGTAAAAACCAATCTGATAAGGGTAACTGAGAGAGGACGCTACCTATCCCCAAGGCTATATGGACCCATAAAAATACTGTAATCACTGACAGGAGGAATCTGGCGTTCTTTATAATTTTTTCCCACTCTACATCTTTTATGTTTTTATTCATTTTTATCACCCCTGTTAAATTTATATTATCACTCGTTACATCACTATTTTCATGCCCCTGTTATTTATCTATAGCGTTTTTATACCTGTTGTCAACAAGAATAAAATTTGATTGAGCAGTCATTTGTTCTGAGGTCAGTTCTAACCAATCCCGAAATCACTCCTTTTACTGTATTTTCATATGTAACTTGTGGGTCCTCAATTTTAGGAGGGGTTTTAAAACTGAGTGCGGCCATTGTTTTTGGATCAGAAGTTGAGGGCAGTATAGGAATAGCTTAAACATTGGAACAGGTGTTAAAGTGATTGCAGGGATTGGTGTAAAATACTTTTCAACGAACCTTGAAAAAAACATGGAATTGAAGTTAACAAAAGCACAATAGCTACTGTCTTTTTCATTTTTGATAGGGCATATTATCCTCTATCACCTCAACCCTTTTAAATATATGTTGCAAAGATGTTGTCTCATTAGGATTCTTTTGAAAATGCGGTTTTTGGTTGACATTATTATAATTGAATTTGTAGTCCTGTCGATACTACTAACTTAACAGAAAATTCTACATTACATTGTTTGGTATTTTACTATTACAGAAACGGAAAAAGAGACTGTTCTAAATAATCAAGAAATGCTACAGAGAAGCGTTCAAACCAAGCACAAATTCTCAACACCCTATAGTTTCCATAACTTCCTCACTCCCTATTTCTAATGAAACATTATCCTTGGCAACATAAAACCGTTTACCATTGGGTGTAATTAGCGTTACTTGTAAGATGCCGTATTCCACGCCATAGGGTCTTGGATAAGGAGAGTCCAATATAGGTGAGATAGTCCAATCTCTGGGTGTATTAGAATACTGCAATCTAAATTCATGTCCACCCGATTCACCTACAATCGATTTTTCTCTTATGGTTCTCTCCCACCTATCCAGCAATCCACCTATTGCTGTTTCACTGCTGCCATCATCGGTGGTTTTCCTTTCATATAATTCAAATATTAATTCAGCATCGGTATTGACATGCATGTCGTTTTTATCTTTGACATATATCACAGTGTCCAAGGTATAGTCTATGTCATATCTTAATGGTTGTGACCCCCAATCTCTCAAAAAGGTGTAGCCAATTTCAACGGATTCCACGGTTGATTTCTCCGTTTGAGTAGTACTAGAGATTTTAGGCGGAGTAAAATGAATATTCAACGTTGTTTCCGCTTTTAAAACGTTGAAAAGACCGGAAACCT
>JBHPDI010000061.1:0-4994 GCA_042577985.1 Halobacteriota archaeon
AGTCCATGATCAACCAAGACGGACTCTATTGCCCTTATGGTGAGCAAAATCTCTTAGCGTTGAGATCACCATCTTTCGTAAAATTCTATCAGTGAGTCTATCACATCAATAATCTAGTCTAAATATGTTGTTGTTCTATTTAAAGTTGTTTATTTTTAGCAATATTGCTTAAATTAAGCAAAATTCTAAAAACTTAACTTATGTATTAACTTTCTACTTATGTTTCTTCTTATAGGGGAGATTATTATTAGAGAAGATGAATATCTTTCGCCACGATCTAATACTAAATTTCCAACCGAAAAAAATTCTACAGTACGTGGGCAAAGGTCATATAAATAAATCCTGGAGGGGGAACTAAAAATTGTAATTAATATCTACTAATTTTATTCTTCACGGTCTTCGGTTATTATGGATGAAGGTAGCTCCATGATTTCAGTATCTGTTCTGCGGCAGTTGCACCCATTCCCTTTGTTTTCAGTCCATGATCAACCAAGACGGACTCTATTGCCCTTATGGTGAGCAAAATCTCTTTTTCAGATATAGCACCCATATTTCCTATTCTGAATATCTTTCCTGCTAAATCCCCTTGACCACCCGCGATAATCACTCCTTTTTCCCTGACACCATTGCGTAGTTGTTTATCAGTAATTTCCTCGGGCATATTTACTGCTGTGACAGTATTGGAATAGCTACTTACTTCATTCAGGCATGGAAATAGTTCAAGACCCATCGCTACCATAGCATTTCGAACGGCTTCTGCATATCTTCTATGACGCTTGATGCTTTCCTGGATGCCTTCTTCTCTCAACATTCGTAGCGCCTCTTGTAAAGCGAAAAATAGTGGTATTGCAGGCGTATACGGCGTCTGAGTAACCTCTTTGTTTGCATATTTTTGATATTCTTTCAAGTCAAGATAATACGGAGCTCTGGTATCTTCCATGCGTTTCCATGCCCTCTCGCTGACAGAGATTGCAACCATTCCAGGTGGTGCAGCGATGCATTTCTGTGATCCTGCAATGGCGATGTCAACTCCCCACTTATCTATTGGTACATCTATTCCACCAATTGAGGTGACACCATCCATGACGAATAAAGCATCGTACTTCTTAGCCAGATCAGCGACTTCCTTTGCAGGATTTAGTATGCCTGCCGATGTCTCATTATGAACCATTGTCACCACTTTTGCCCCGCTCTCCAACGCCACTTCGACATCCTCAAGTTCTATGGAGTTTCCCCAAGGATATTCTACTGGTATTGCATTTCCATACAACTCAGCGATGTCTTTGAATCTTTCACCAAATTTTCCATTGACAATTGTGATGACATCGTTACCATCAACGACATTGCTGATAGCCGCCTCCATTCCAGCTGTTCCAGAACCGCTGATTATGAAGACATCGTTTTTAGTACGAAAAACGTCTTTTAGAATGGAAACGCATTCGTCATAGATCTCGGCAAATTCCCTGCTCCTGTGATTGATCATGGGCTTTGCCATCGCGCTCAGCACCCTTGGGTGTAGAGTCACAGGTCCCGGTATCATCAATAGTGGATTCATATTTATCACCTAAGTGCATCTTGTATAATCTTAATTGCGCAAAGTTCACCACACATGGAACATGCGTCGCTTTTCGACTTACGGGAGCTCTTGATACTTCTCGCTCTCTCTGGGTTGATAGAGAGTTCGAATTGTCTCTCCCAGTCGAGATTTTTTCTGGCGATTGCCATTTGATCGTCTATTTTTTTGGCTCTGTCCTTTATCCTGACTATATCTGCTACATGCGCTGCAATCTTTGTTACAATGGTGCCTTCCTTGATGTCTTCCGCGGTGGGAAGAGATAAATGCTCTGAAGGAGAAGTCATGCACAGGAAATCCGCCCCATGCATTCCAGCTACGGAGCCCCCTATGGCACCAGTTATGTGATCGTAGCCAGGTGCTATATCTGTCACCAGAGGTCCGAGCAAATACAACGGTGCACCATCTGCAAGGCGTTTCATCGTTCTTACGCTTAGACCGATATCATCCAGTGGAACATGTCCCGGTCCTTCAACCAGCGTTTGTACACCTTTGCTTCTGGCTTCGCGTGCCAGTTCACCAAGCGTGAGGAATTCCATGAACTCTGATTTATCTGATGAATCAGCAATGCACCCCGGTCGCATGCCATCTCCCAAGCTTATCGTAAGACCGTATTCGTTAGCAATCTCAAGTAGGTAATCATATTCCTCATAGAAAGGATTCTCCTTTTCATTGTGAATCATCCAGGCAATCGTAAAGGCACCACCTCTACTCACGACGTTCAAGATTCTATCACCCTTCTTCAGTTGCTCAAGTGCATCCAGTGTAACACCCGCGTGGATCGTTACAAAGTCAATACCATCCTCTGCATGTTTTCGAACTGCATTAAACATGTCATCAGATGTCATGTCAACTATTGATTGCTGTGCTGCCTGATATATTGGGACGGATCCAACGGGCACTTTTATGGAATTAAGGATCTTTCTTCGAATGTCATCAAGGTCTCCCCCGGTCGAAAGGTCCATGATCGTGTCCGCACCATATTGAACTGCAATCAACGCTTTTTTCAACTCTTCTTCCATGTCGATGAAATCTTTTGAGGTCCCTACATTTGCGTTGATTTTGACGCTCATGGATTCGCCGATACCAACAGGTATTGTGTCTCTGGATGCGTTCTTCGGGATAACGACCCTACCGGATGCAACCAAGTTTCTGATTCTCTGTGGATCGATTTCTTCTACTTTTGCAACGTACTCCATCTCTGGTGTAATTTGCCCTTTTCTTGCAGCTTCTATTATTATAGAACCCCCCAAAGTTTAATGTGCCATCTCGTGAGAAACATAGATTAATGGTCCAAGTGTATAAAATCGCCGCTTCCTACAACGCGAATGCATATCTCATTAACGCAAAACGACCGATCTTGATTGATGTTGGAATGAATTGCGAGTTAGCACTTCAGTCTATAGGGGAACTAATTACCCCAGATGCTCTTGAATATATCGTTTTAACGCACTGCCACTATGACCACATAGCAGGAGCACTGGAACTGGCGGAACAAACGGGTGCCAGAATAGCGATTCATAAAAATGATGCTGAATCGCTGGGCGACGATCATGCAACGGTCTCAAACCTTTTTGGAGTGGGATCACCAGCCATCGAGCCAGATGTGATATTGCAGGGTGGTGAGATGTTAGATCTGGGTGATTTAGAGTTAAAGATTATTCATACGCCCGGACACACTCCGGGAAGCATCTGCCTATACACCTCGAAACAGTTGTTTTCCGGCGACACCGTTTTCCCAAATGGTAGTTTTGGAAGAACTGACCTGAAAGGTGGAGATCAAAATCAATTGATATCATCGATCAAGTTGTTGACCACACTGGATGTCGAGATAATGTATTCTGGACATGGAGATGTAACCAAAAGAGAAGTCAATGCACAGATCAGGGATTCACTCAGATTTGCTGAGCAGGTTTTATAGTATAGATTTGTGAGTCTTTTTGGATGATCTTCCTTACTATTCTTATAATTTAGGTGCATATCCTTATTTTTTATTGGTAAGAAATTATTTTTGTGGTTGCGATTTTATGGACTGATATAACTTCTTAAATTCCTCAAAATTTTTAGGATCATCAATTTCTTCTTGTGAAAACTGTTTTAGATATACTTCTTTATACCATATCACAATAGAATCCTTAAAGTAACTTGCTATATTTTCATTTTTTATAAATTTCTCATTAACAAAAAATGCAAGTTTTTCGATGGAATTAAATAGTGCGTAGACCCCACACATTTTTGTCATTGGATCTTTGTTTATATAATGTTCGTAAAAGTTTAGTTCTGATTCTAGAATATTTTCAAAAGCATCATTGAATAATTGCAATTGTCTTGTTGTATTATTATCATTTAATACACGCCAGTTTAAGAAAAGCCCTATACCCACAAATACTACTGCAAGGACAGCGACAATTAAGGAAATATCCCAACTCATTTTTTATCACTTGAACTTTTATTCTTAACAGGTTTGATTTTTTGAGTAGGCTGTTTTTCAGGTGTTTTATTTGTATTCCGAATCTTTGCCATAGAAACATATCCTTCTTCTATCCAAAGGAGTTCTTTAGGTTCTACCTTCTTTTTTGATGAATTTTTTCTTTCGGTCATTTTTTTTAACCTCTTGAAAATTTTAACCCCAAAAAAGTAAATAAGCACCCTATTAAGAAGATTACAACTTTTGTTCCTAAAGGATCTTTTCCAAAAATTGAATAAATGATGGCAAAAAATCCTATTATAACTGCTGTCGAGCTTCCACTAATTAATTTTGTGTCACCCATACGAACATCCACTTTATATAAGGTTATATAAATAGGATTAAATAAGCTTCTTTATAAAATTTTTGGTGCGCCCCTGTATAATGCGTTAGGATTTCTTTTACATATCCTTGCCACGTTGTACTCTGCCTTCAGGTCGTTGAACATAACATTGGATAAATTTAGATACAATTCCAAAATCAATTAACTCATTTTAAGTTTCGCTTATGTTACGTCTTTTGGAGTAAAGTAATTAAATTACGATAAGAGTAAGCAAAATGAGAAGAATAAGTAAGAGCCATATAACGTGTCGATTTAGTTGTATTTGTTTAACCAGAAGAGTGAATAAAAATCTCGTAAAATAATTTTTTGACTCAATAAGCATTTAGGCGAATCTAAAGATTCAGCACCTTATCTCTTATGAAGACTAAAAATTCTTTTATCTCATTATCACCTAAATCATTGAACTGTTGGTCATTATGTGCAGCCCAAGAACCAATCTCATAATTCGCTCTTAAGCTATTTTCAAAGGGTTTGTGTATTATGCCTGATTGTCTTAGTTTAATTATTATTTGATCGAATTTATCATGTTCAATTCCTTTCTTTTTAGCAAATTCACGAATAGCGGTTTCTAAAACAATCCGGCCATAAATACCAGCAGCTAGTTTAAATCC
>JBHPDI010000062.1:0-4618 GCA_042577985.1 Halobacteriota archaeon
AATTATTGGACGAGTGCAATGAATTAATAAATAAAGGAAAATTCAAATTGGACGAAATTTCCTTGGAAAATGAAAACATGTGAAAAATATGAAACCCGTTTAAATCAGACCATAGTGGGATTGAAATCAAACATTTTTTATAAAAAAAGAGGTGAAAAAATGAGAAGCGAAACAGAAATTAGGAAATTCATGGAGCGATTAGACAAACTGACGGGGTTCATAGCGGACTTTGGCGATGACGATGAGTTTGAGAAGGACGAAATAACTTACGCCTGCGACGCGTCTGACACTTTATCTTGGCTATTGGGTGAGATTTCAACAGAAGCTTTTGAGGGCGAAGATTATCTGCGTGTGGCCATCATGCAACAAATCGCCGAGGAGATTGAGAAGCGTACGGGAAAGAAACTACAGGATTACCAATAAGGAATACGTGTTATCAAGGGATAGTTACCATTATTAAAGAGCATCTCCAATATAATAGAAGGATACACAGAAGGACGTCGCAACGCAACATCCAATAAAACAAGGATTGAAGGGAGTTACGTCTTCCAATGCACTATTTATGAAATCATTAATAATATAGCCTTTTTGCCATCATTTCATCTTGTATTGTAGAATTTGTCGGTTGGAGTTTTCGACAAGATTATCAACTCAATGGAACAAGCGTGTAAAATACCCAAAGCTAAACGCAGCTTTTGGCGTAGCATCCAGTAGTCGTTCGTTTGCAATTGTTTTCTAGGGTATATCTATCACATCAAACCCTACCTCTGAACCATTAAGCGAAGCAAATATTTTTGTTCCATCTGCAGAAAATACCATATAGCGATACTCCTTATAAATTCTAATAATTTCCTTTTCCTCTTCTAAATCGGCTATGGAAATATGGCCAGAAGAGTAAGGCCACCAGTGATGATACATAGCAGCAATCCAGTTGCTATCTGGCGACCAAGCAAGCCCTTTGATGGGATTAGAGTCTGATGCAGATGGAACTTGTGTTACTTTTATTACCTTAATCAGTTCATCAGTAGTGCAATTAAAAATACCTATTTCTCCATACCGTGTTGATTCGTTTACATGGGCATACATTTTTCCATCAGGAGAATATGCCTTTGAGTAAAGGGCAACATTTCCATATGGAGAGAATACAGCGTCCAAGCAGCTTCCAAAAATTTTTATAGATACATTTACCAGTACCGACCCATTACCGCCGTTTGAGGATATCTGTACAGGGACAGAATAAGAGGAGTTACGGGAAAGTGCAAGGGTATCAATGGATACATTAATGGTGTCATGCTCGCCAGTGCTGGTGCCATTGGTCGGACTTATCGAGCACCAATCGCAGGTCGTTTCCAAACTATAGAAAAGTGTTTCTCCACCATCATTCCATATCTCAAGGGTCATGTTGCCTTTGTATCCTTTTTCTACACTGCCAAAATCAAGTAGTGATGTGGAAACAGCTAACTCAGGTTCCCCTTCTATAGATACATTTACCAGTACCGACCCATTACCGCCGTTTGAGGATATCTGTACAGGGACAGAATAAGAGGAGTTACGGGAAAGTGCAAGGGTATCAATGGATACATTAATGGTGTCATGCTCGCCAGTGCTGGTGCCATTGGTCGGACTTATCGAGCACCAATCGCAGGTCGTTTCCAAACTATAGAAAAGTGTTTCTCCACCATCATTCCATATCTCAAGGGTCATGTTGCCTTTGTATCCTTTTTCTACACTGCCAAAATCAAGTAGTGATGTGGAAACAGCTAACTCAGGTATATCTTCAACAGCTAAATTATATATCCTTTCTAACCTAATCGCAGGGATCTTGTCATCGTATCTTTTTCCATTCAAATCTATGAATTCCGTGCATGTTATTGTTCCTCTGGTTGCATTGAATACTTTTTCATGAACGATCTGCGGATAAGAGCCTGTTATGATCGTGTAATTGTAAGTCTCCCCTGATATAAGCACAAAGAAGGAATCAAAGGTTATGTTGTGGTAATCTCCGGTGTAACCAGACCAGGTTGCAGTTGTATTCCATGTTGAATTCCATATTTTAACGGATTCTGTGTGTCCGCCTGTTCCTGCACATGGATAGGTATACATCTTATTGATGGTAATGTTATTAGAAGGTGTAATTGTGCCGTTGTGAGTTCCTGATATGCTTGGGTAAGGATTTTCTAACGCTCCTGTATCAAATGGTCCATTTTCATCGACCCATTGTCTTAATTCCAGTAGCACCCCATCTCTTCTCTCCCAATGCATTGTTGAGTTGTCACTTTCTGGTTTTAAATTCCATAGCATAGCCCCATTGCCACCCTCTGTTAATACCCGATCTAAATACTCAGTTACGCCAATAGATGTATTGTGGCTGGGGAATTCCTCTAAAGCCCATTGTTTTCCTTCTGGCAACAAACTAAGATAATCTTCTAATTTATTGTAATCCTCTCTCTCATCCATCCAAGGATAGTGATGAAGTGCAATGTAGTCTACGTCCAAATCATTTACAAAATTGACATAAGGGCAGGATATTCCCACTGTTATTGGCTTTCCTGGCGATTCTCCACGGATAGTGTTGATGCAATCAGTAATGAAATCCTTCATCTTTTGGCCTGGAATGGGGCTATCTGGTTTAATTTTAGAGTCGTTGAATGCTTCCCAATCACCACCATCTTCTCTACTTATTACCCACTCTGGCTCGTTTATCACATCAAATCCTATGATAGCAGGATGATCCCCAAAATCTATCAAGAAGGGGGTAAGGAATTCGTTCATGAACTCAGTTTTCAAGCTTTCATTGGTAATAATCTCACCACGACCCCTTACCCATACCCCGTTAACAAATTCCGCTTTTCCTGCTATTAAATAATCAACAATTACAAACTCCACCTTTATTCCATGCTCATCTGCCAAATCCAAGAAAGTTTGTACATCTTCTCGAAAAATCTCATTATAACCGACTACATGTCCATCTCTATCAAACATGGTTCTACCATCAGTCAATAGGAATACCCGCACCTCTGTAATACCAGACCTTTGGAAATAGTCAAAATAAGTGCTAACAAAATTAACATGCTTGGATACCCCGTTTCCACTAGGGAACCAGGATGTATTGCCAAAATTCTGTCCATACTCCATTATCCTCCAGTTCCCTCCTACTGTAAAGGAGATTGGACATGGTGTTGATTCTGGTAACAACGGAGGCGGAGTAAGATTTAAAGGGGGATATATGCGTATGTTATCAACATAAAGTGGTCCATCATATGTATATGAAGAACCAGTTCCAATACCAAATTTGACTCCTAATATGATAATTTTCGTGGAGTTAAAATCCGCTATAGTGGTTGGACTTAAGCTCGCGTGATGCTTCCCACCCTCTTCTATATTTACCCACTCTCCATACTGGTTTCTCCATTCCTCATCTTTGTCATCTTTGATGAACACATCTTTGACGAACACCTGAACACCATTGGGACGAGATGTCCAACCAACAAACTCCTCTGGAACACTTACTTCCACCGTTATTTCATGATCGGTTAAATCAATAGGAGTTTGATCTTCTAAACCAAGGACATAACGCAGGTTTAGGAATACTTCGCCTTTGCTATAATTTGCATGCCCCCCAACAAAATGAGTGTCTAATACTAACCGCCCCCCCTCTAATTTTACTGTTTTAATAGCTTCGCTGTTGTTATAATCCTGAGGTTGCCAATCAGTATAGCTCGCTAAGGGGGCAAATAAAGAAGTCGTAGTTAATCCTATAAGTGGCAAATAATCCTTGTTTGTGCCGCCAGAAATGTTGTAAGGCTTATCCCCAAATTCATCTCCATCCAAGTCATGGTCGGTATAATCGCTCCAGTAGTTCCCGCCAAGATAAGGTCCGCCAATTATGTTTGTTCCTGAGGTTTTACTGACGTTCCAGATGTTGTTTCCATTGTCGTAGGCATTGTTCATGTTGTCGAAATAGTTGTTGTGGATGGTGTTATTGCTGGAAGAGTAAAGGTAGATTCCATACCAGTTGTTCAAGTTGACCGTGTTGTTTGATATGGTGTTATTGCTGGAAGAGTAAAGGTAGATTCCATAGTCGTTGTTCAAGGCGGTGTTATTTGATAGGGTGTTGCAGTTGGAATAGTAAAGGTAGATTCCATACTGATTGTTTGAGTTAGCGGTGTTATTTGATAGGGTGTTGTAGTTGGAATAGTAGAGATTGATTCCAATGTAGTTGTTCGAGGCGTTGTTCCTTGATATGATGTTGTAGCTGGAATACTTGAGGAAGATTCCATAGTCGTTGTTCGAGATGGTGTTGTTTGCTATGGTGTTGTTGTTGCTGGACACATAGAGGTAGATTCCATAGTCGTTGTTCGAGATGGTGTTGTTTGCTATGGTGTTGTTGTTGCTGGACACATAGAGATAGATTCCATAGTCGTTGTTCGAATTGACGGTGTTATTTGATAGGGTGTTGTTATTGCTGGAATAGTAAAGGTAGATTCCATACTGGTTGTTTGAGTTAGCGGTGTTATTTGATAGGGTGTTGTTGCTGGAATAGTAAAGGTAGATACCCCACCAGTTGTTCGAATTGACGGTGTTATTTGATAGGGTGTTGTTATTGCTGGAATAGTAA
>JBHPDI010000063.1:0-4377 GCA_042577985.1 Halobacteriota archaeon
GTATTTGAGTAATATATCACAAGTATTTTGATCATAATTTAATCTAATCTAAAAATTCTCTGCCATGATAAGTTTTTTTTATCATGCGATCCCCATTAAGTTATGATGGCATATAGTAAGAAAGAAGCAGTAGGCAAATCTGCAGTAGAGTTGGTCCAAGATGGGATGGTAGTCGGTCTGGGCACAGGCTCGACGGTCAAATACATGATCAAATATCTAGGTAAAAAAGTCAAGGAGGGCTTAGATATTCTTGGAATCCCCACATCTTATCAGACGGAACTGCTTTCCGTCCAAGCAGGAATACCGCTTACGACATTATGGAAACATCCGTCTGTGGACATTGCTATAGACGGGGCCGACCAAGTTGATCCGATGCTGAACTGCGTCAAAGGTCAAGGAGCTGCACATACACGTGAAAAGATCATGGCATATTCTGCAAATAGATTTGTGATCATAGCGGACGAGAGCAAAATGGTAAGAGTGCTTAACTGCCCAGTTCCACTGGAGGTCCTTCCTTATGCCCTAAAACTTGTGGAAATACAGGTAACAAAATTGGGGGGTGTTCCTAGGCTGAGGACAGCTTGTGAAAAAGATGGACCTGTGATAACAGACAATGGCAATTTTGTGTTGGATGTGGACTTTGGCGAGATAATCAATCCCAAGGAGCTTGATGGGCAATTATCAAAAATAATTGGAGCAATCGGGCATGGTATTTTCACAAACGCGGATGAGGTACACGTTGGTAGAATGGGAAGGATAGAGATCCTAAAAAAATCATGACATATGGCTTAATTTACGCAGCTTTTTTATGTTGTCAAGATCTTTTTCTGCCTGTTGCCGCTTTATTGCCTCAAGATGATTAATAATGTCTTCGATTGGGACGGCTAACTTGTAACTTTTTAATGGTCTACCTTTGCCTTCTCTCTTGATATCTTTCACAAAGACCCAATCCCCCTCTCTTAATGTCCGCATAGCAATGCTCACCTCAGGTTGTCTCAGATCTGCGCCGAGTTCTATACTCCTAGAGGTGACATCTTCTGCGTTCGCTAGGTAAACAAGCGTCCTGGCAACATTCCTCTTTAGCCCTAGTTCCATTAATATGTCCACAGACTCTTCATCTTTGTCATCCAATACAGATACCGATAGTTTCTTCATCTATTCACCTAATATTATATACTTTAAAATACCTCAGTCAAAATAAAACTTTCGGAGGCCACAACTATCATATTAATTTATGTCGACTGAAAAACAAGCCGGGGTGGCCTAGTTGGTTAAGGCGTCAGACTCATAACCTGAAGATCGCGCGTTCAAATCCCGCTCCCGGCATTTTTCCATGATTTTTCCTTGATCAAAGCAGCGGCAAATATCAAGTCATAACTTATGTGTGATTTTTGCTTGCTGCACTCCTTTTATCGGTATCAAAGAAACCTTTTTTGAAGACAAATCTTTTACATACTTTCTGCACTTATATCCCCCCTCTAGGATATGTTTTCATGGCTGCTAACGATACATATCCCAAATTTTCAATCTAGGGGGTAGCGAACACTCTCCTTTCGATTGAAATTACCTAGCATTACATTCATTGGTGATGCCAAATTATTTTTAGTAAGGTTTATGATCCTAGCGATTTTTAACGCTTTTCCGAAAAAAAATCTGCTCTAATCTAATTAATCTCCCTTTTCTTCATGTTATTCGAATGTATTTTTGTAGTCCTAATGGGCCTATTGGCAATATCAAACGCTACTTGACTTTTGTTATCTAAGTTTTTTCGAGATTATCTTGAGCAAAGTTTTTTTTGGCGACCCAATAACAGAGATAAGCTATTAGATTGATATCGTACTTATCGATATATTCTCATCGATATAATATATCCTTATGACCTATGTTGGGGGTCCAATAAAAAACAATATATACCGTATAATTTAACCTTGAATGGGGTATCATTTTGTATTTATTAGGCGAAGCACTTGTTGGTGAAGAACCAGAGATTGCACATATTGATTTGATAATAGGGGATAAAAACGGGCCAGTGGGGATGGCATTTGCTAACTCGATGTCTAATATGTCTGCTGGTCACACGCCTCTATTAGCTGTCATCAGGCCAAATCTACTTACAAAGCCATCAACGTTGATCGTTCCGAAGGTAACCGTGAAAAATCTAGATCAGGCTGCTCAAGTTTTCGGACCTGCACAGACTGCTGTTGCCAAGGCTGTGGCAGATACGGTAGAAGAGGGTTTGATACCTAAAGAAAAAGTAGAGGACCTAGTTATAATAGTAAGCGTTTTTGTCCATCCGGAGGCAGAGGACTACAGCAAGATTTACCGCTATAATTATGGTGCGACAAAATTAGCAATACACCGTGCAATGGAGGGATTCCCTTCGGTGGATAAGATTATCTATGAAAAAGATCGATCTACTCATCCGATCATGGGGTTCAAAATTTCAAAATTGTGGGATCCTCCGTATCTGCAGGTCGCTTTGGATGTACCAAGCATAGAGTTAACTAAAAAAGTGCTCGAAAATCTACCAGAGAGCGACCATTTGATTTTAGAGGCCGGCACTCCACTGATAAAAAGATATGGCTTAGACATAATCAAAAAGATGAGGGAGATCAGAAGGGATGCATTCATCGTTGCAGACCTTAAGACGCTGGATGTCGGTAACCTGGAGGCCAGAATGGCGGCAGACGCTACTGCAGATGCTCTTGTAGTATCTGGACTAGCTCCTACTGCGACTATTGAAAAGGTGATAACAGAGGCTAGAAAAACTGGAATTTGCTCCGTCATAGACATGCTAAACGTTTGCGATCCAAAGGGTTTACTAGATCAGCTAACAATTATGCCGGACGTCGTTGAACTACATAGGGCAATAGACGTTGAATGTAAGGAAACGAAGCATGCATGGAAAGACATTGAAGGTATAAAAGCTCTATCGGATAAGATGTTGGTGGCAGTAGCAGGCGGTATCATGGCTGAAAACGCTAAAGAAGCGATTAAATCAGGTGCAGACATCCTCATCGTTGGCAGGGCAATTACCAAAGCAAAAGACATCGAGGGTGTTTCACGTCGTTTTCTCAAGCTGATGAAAGAAGAAATCGATCAGTTTAGGGTGATGACTGATTTTTGAGTGGACAAAGATGAAAACCCCTATCATTATCATAAATTTTAAAACCTATCTTGAAAGCACAGGAAAAAGGGCTTTAAAAATCGCCCGAGCGGTCAAAGAGGTAAGGGACGATTCAGGGGCAGAGATAATTGTGGCCCCTCAGTTCGTGGACATTTGCACTATCGCAAGAATTGGCATTCCTATTTTTGCACAACATGTAGATGCCATATCTCCAGGAAGCCACACAGGGCATGTTCTTGCAGAATCAATAAAAGAAACGGGGGCTATTGGGACGCTGATCAACCACTCTGAACGGAGATTAAAGTTGGCAGATATAGATGCAGCGATAAAAATAGCGAAAAAAGTAGGGCTTACGACGGTAGTCTGTACCAATAATCTTGCAACAACGTCCGCTGTGGTGCCGCTCAGACCAGATTTCATAGCTATTGAGCCGCCGGAACTTATAGGAACTGGAATTCCAGTTTCCAAAGCAAATCCAGAAGTGGTTAAGGAGGCCGTTAGAAAAGTTCAGCAAATGGATCCTATGGTGAGAATACTTTGTGGAGCCGGTATTTCAAAAGGTGAGGACATTGCTGCCGCTCTTAGACTTGGCACTGAAGGCGTGTTGCTGGCATCCGGAGTTGTAAAAGCCAAGGATCCAAAAAAAGTCCTTGAAGAGTTGGTTAGAGGATTCTAACTTAGGTAAAAACCTCATTTTGTATTGCTTTGTGACCCCATCCACTGAGATCCCCTCTTTCAGGGGCTATAGCTACCGAATGTTACACTAATAGCTGCAAAACATCACCACAGCCGTTAGAAGGTGAAAATTGGCAAAAAGTTTAATCACTCAACTTTCAGACATCCAGATGGGGTATTTTTTGATACAATGGGTGGTGTGATTAAACGTTAAAGCTCAGGTGGTAGATGTGTTCAATGAGACCATCTCAAGGTTTTACGGGGTAGGTAGAAAAACTGAGAGACTATCGGCGAAGTTTATCTGGGTAGCTGCTCCGCTATTCAGGAGGGAACATGTTTCGGTCGAATTACTGGCAGAAAAGCAGCTACGGAAGAGCCGTGGTCTTAAGGCGGACGGCGAGAATGTATGAAGCGGATTTATTTTAATAGCTTTTGATTGCTCTGTAACGAATATAGTAACAATCTTCACTGGATATCTAGTTGAATATTATAGTTATCTAAACAGTTTTACTGGATGATGATTCACTTGCGAAATAAATTGCAAGAGCAAAATAAATTGAAAGAGACTGTTGCCA
>JBHPDI010000064.1:0-4116 GCA_042577985.1 Halobacteriota archaeon
AGTGTGTAGGCTCGAGAGATGTGAAAAATAATCCCTACTGCTCTTCGGTGTGCTGTACTTATGCCGTCAAAGAGGCGATACTGGCAAAGGAACACGACCCTACCGTAGATGTAAATATCTTCTACATTGACATTCGAACCCATGGAAAAGGATTCGAAGAATATTACAATAGAGCAAAGGAAGAATATGGAGTAAGATTCACGCGATGCAGACCCCCCTCAATAGGAGAGACGGATTCGAGAAAAATGCTGATCAAGTATGAAGATGAGGGCGGAAAGCTAATGGGGGAGGAGTTTGATCTCGTGGTGCTCTCAGTTGGGCTAATGCCACCCAGATACGCCAAAGAACTCAGTGAAAAACTCGGAATTGAGTTAAACCAATATGGTTTCTGCTCCACTAGCGAGTTCTCACCGATGGAAACCTCTAAGCAAGGAATATATGTGTGCGGCGCTTTTGCTGCCCCTAAAGACATTCCAGAGAGCGTAGCACAAGCATCTGGTGCTGCATCCAAGGCATCAGGTATTCTTTCATCTGAAAGGGGAACCCTAGTGGTAGAAAAAGAGTATCCCCCTGAAAAAGATGTCTCGGGTGCCGAGCCAAGAGTTGGCGTTTTCATATGCAACTGTGGAATAAACATCGGCGGCGTAGTGGGCGTACCCGAAGTCGCAGAATATGTTAAATCACTGCCAAAAGTAGCTTATGTGGAAGAAGACTTATACACATGTTCTAGAGATGCTCAAGATAGGATAAAAGGTGCCATAGAAAAGTATGGCTTAAACAGGGTGGTTGTGGCTTCTTGCACTCCTCGAACACATGAACCTCTTTTCAGGAACACTATGAGAGAAGCAGGATTGAACCCCTATCTTTTCGAGATGGCGAACATCAGGGATCAATGCTCTTGGGTACATATGTATGAAAAGGAAAGAGCAACAGAGAAGGCAAAAGAACTTGTCAAGATGGTCATTGCGAAGGCAATACTGCTTGAGCCTCTGGAAAGAATATTTGTGGATGTAAATCACTCTGGATTAGTTATCGGCGGTGGCATAGCTGGGATGACAGCTGCCCTAGAATTGGCTGATCAAGGCTATGAAGTCCACTTGATAGAGAAGGAGAAAGAGCTCGGTGGAAATCTGCGCAGGCTTTACTATACTCTTGATGGTATAATGCCTAAATTGCAGTTGAATAAGCTTATTGATGCTGTTATGGAAAATTCAAAAATAAATGTATACTCGGGCACAAAAATAGTGGACGTTGGGGGTTATGTTGGAAATTTTATAGTAAAAATAGATCAAGATGGTGATGAAAAGGATATAGAAGGTGGAGTTATCATCCTTGCTACCGGAGGCGTTGAATACAAGCCTGATGAGTATTTATATGGAAGGGATAATCGGGTGCTCACTCAGCTTGAACTAGAGGAAAAGCTAGCTAATAACGAGGTAGGTGCCAATACGATTGTGATGATACAGTGTGTCGGTTCCAGAAACGATGAGCGACCATATTGTAGTCGGGTCTGTTGCTCCGATGCGATCAAAAACGCACTAAAAGTCAAGGAAAAGAGCCCAGATACAAACATCTACGTGTTATATAGGGACATAAGAACCCACGGATTCAGAGAGGACTACTATAGAAAGGCGAGAGAAGAAGGGATAATATTCATCCGCTACGATGAAAAAGAGCAACCAGAGGTTACCCTAGAGAGTGGAGCCCTAAAAGTCTTAGTGGCCGACCGCACCCTTGGGAGAGAAATCTTGATCAAACCAGATCTCTTGGTACTGAGCGCTGCAGTACTCCCTCATCCAGATAGTAAGAAGCTATCAGAAATGCTAAAAGTCCCTCTTAGAGAAGATGGCTTCTTCTTAGAAGCTCACGCTAAACTACGGCCAATAGACTTTTCAAATGACGGAATCTTCTTGTGCGGCTTGGCTCACTCACCAAAATCTATAGGCGAAACTCTCTCGCAGGCCAGTGCAGCCGCATCTAGGGCTGCCACGATCTTGTCTAAAGATCATGTAGAGGCAGAAGGAGCGATAGTTAGCGTCGACGAAATATTATGTAGGGGATGCGGTAGGTGCGAGGAGGTTTGTGAGTATAATGCCATAGAAATAAGAGAAATTGAGCCAGGTAGGTTAGTCTCACAGGTAAAAGAGGTGCTCTGCAAGGGATGTGGCACCTGCTCTGTCGCATGTCCCAGTGGGGCCATGAGCCACAAGCATTTCACAGATAAACAAATAATCGCGATGATAGATGCAATGGCAGAGGTCTTGTGATGGAACCAAAAATAGTGGCTTTTTGCTGCAACTGGTGCTCCTACGCGGGTGCGGATCTAGCGGGTGTTTCCCGCATGCAATACCCACCCAACGTGAGAATCATCAAGGTCATGTGCTCTGGTAGGGTGGAGCCTAGCTTTGTACTCAGGGCATTCGAAGTCGGCTTAGATGGAGTTTTGATCACGGGTTGTCATATAGGCGACTGTCACTATATCTCTGGAAATCTTAGAGCAGAAGAGAGAGTAAAAACGACCAAGGAACTCATGAAGACATTGGGTCTGGAGGGGGAGAGGCTACGATTGGAGTGGATCTCCGCGTCAGAGGGGGAAAAGTTTGCCACGATAATAAAGGAATTCGTAGACCAACTAAAAACCATTGGACCAAATCCTTTAGGAAAAGGGGTGGCGTCGTGTCCATAGAGAATATTGTCAATGAGACAAAGGCATACTATTGTCTTGAATGTGGAAAGTGTACCGGTAGTTGCCCCATATCTAGAGTGAACAAGGACTACTCACCTAGGATGACCGTTGAGAGGGCTCTGCTAGGCTTTGACAAGGAGTTACTATCAGATAAAGGGCTCTGGTCTTGCATGACATGTAATATCTGTAACGATGTATGTCCATCTAATGTGGACTACACAAGGTTCATCAAATATGCTAGAGCTGATGCACTCAAAACAGGTTATACGGGCACCTGCACACATGGTGGTGTTCTATCATCCTTGATGCGAATAATGGGAAATCCCAACCTCAAACAGGACAGGCTTAGATGGGTCTCAGAGGATCTACAAATCTCTGAAAAGGGAGATATACTCTATTTCACAGGATGTCTCCCCTATTTCGAAACCATATTTAAAGATATAGAAGTGAACTGTCTCGATACTGCTAAGAGTGCAGTGAAAATATTCAACAGCATTGGTATAAAACCAGTTGTAATGCCTGATGAAAGATGCTGTGGACACGATTTGCTCTGGACAGGCGACCTGGAGAACTTTGAAAAGATTGCAAAGCTTAACGTAGATCTTATAGAGCGGACCGGTGCAAAAAAAGTGATATTCTCGTGTCCGGAGTGCTACAGGACATTCAAAAATGACTATAAAGAGTACGTAGAAGTGAACTTTGAAATGGCTCACATCTCAGAATTCCTCTCAGAAAAGATAGATAAAGGAAAAATAGTTTTTGATAGGTTGGAGGAGGACGTAACCTATCAGGATCCTTGCAGACTTGGAAGACACCTCGGAGTCTATGATCCACCTAGAAGTGTTATTGGCAGTATACCTGGCATAAGACTTATCGAAATGGAGAACTCACGAGAGCGCTCGATATGCTGTGGTACTAGCACTTGGACCAATTGCGATATGTTCTCAGAACAAATACAGATGGGAAGGCTGAAAGAGGCAAAAGAAGCTGCAGATACGCTTATCACAGCATGTCCAAAGTGTCAGATACATCTAAGTTGTGCAATGAAAGGTAAAATACCTCTAGATGGAATTGAAATCAAAGACTTCTCTGTTTTAATTGCCTCTGCGATGGGTTTGGGGGGTAATCCTTAATGTCAGATGATGTTCTCGTGATTGGTGGTGGAGTGGCAGGCATACAGGCATCAATAGATCTGGCTGAGAAAGGGTTAAAGGTGCACTTGGTTGAGAGATTTCCAAGCATAGGTGGCAGAATGGCACAACTCGACAAGACATTCCCAACCGGTGATTGCTCCATATGTATATTGGCTCCAAAGATGATGGAGTGTATTTCTCACGAAAACATAGATGTTCTAACTCATGCAGAAGTGAAAGATGTCTCAGGCAAGGCAGGAGACTTTAAGGTAAGAATACTCAAGAAACCCAGATATG
>JBHPDI010000065.1:0-4112 GCA_042577985.1 Halobacteriota archaeon
CTCCCATGAAAAGGAAAGAATTTGAGAACGCTAGCTATTTTTCTGAGTACAAGAAAATATGTGACCAGTCTAATAAATTGGAAAGCAGGCTAAATGAGCTGAAAAATGAGGAGAACCTGCTTTTGTGCACATTAGATCAGATTGCAGGCTGGATGGGCCTGGACATTCCCTTGGAAGAGACGATGGGAACGGAAAAGGCGAACATAGTTCTTGGAATCGTAAAAGCTTTTGATGAAATGAAGAGGGAAATCACAGAATTGGTACCTGAAACATACCTCCAAGTTGTGGCGGAACATGAAGAGGGGTTATACATCCTTGCAGTTTATATGAAGAACAAAGAGAATGTGGTCACTCAAGCGATGAGAAAATATGATTTTGATATAGTGACATTTCCAGGACTGATAGGAACACCCTCCGAGGTCCATGCGAGAATCAAGGAAGAGCTATCAATTATAACGAGAGAAAGGGAACGTACACAAGCGGAAATCTCAGAATTGCTCAAGTATATGCCCCGACTTTTGGCAGTGTATGACCACATCCACATCGAAAGAGAACGAGAAGAAATAATAAAGAACTTTGCAAAAACTGAGACATCATTCCTGATAGAGGGGTGGATCAAGAAGAAAGATATAGAGAAGCTAAGGCAAAGTATGAGAAGCGTATCAAGTATCGTAGAGATATTCACGAGAGATCCAGAAGAGGATGAAATGCCTCCAGTTGATCTAGAAAATACAGCCATAGTGGAGCCATTCGAGGCTGTTACAGAGATGTACAGTCCGCCAAAATACACCGAGATAGATCCCACGCCGCTCGTGACTGCGTTTTTCATCCTATTCTTCGGCATATGCCTATCTGATGCAGGCTATGGGGCCATGTTATCAATATTATCAATAGTAATGATGAAAAAATATAACATGGGATCCACAGGCAAAAAATTTCTGAGATTGTTATTCGTCGGCGGGATTTCAAGCATCTTCTTCGGAATATTGGGTGGAAGCTTGTTTGGAGATCTATTGAAAATACCTGCACTCTGGATCAACCCTATAGAAGATCCGATGACGATGTTGATATTTGCTCTGACTCTGGGAGTAATCCAGGTCTTCGTCGGCGTAGGGGTGAAGATATACAATGATATAAGAAGAGGGGACATCAAAGATGCAGTCTTTGACCAATTCACACGGTTCACTCTATTGAGTGGATTGGTGCTCATAATTTTAGCTGAGACGGATATCGTCTCCCTCAGCAAAATACCCTATGGAGTCGCAGGATTTGGCATAATATCCCTCGTTCTAACACAGGGCAGACATCAAAAGGGCATGATGAAAAAAATGGTTTACGGGTTGGCAAGTCTCTATGGAATAATTGGGTATTTTAGCGACGTGCTATCATACTCAAGGCTTATGGCACTGAGTTTGGCTACAATAGTGCTTGCCATGGTCTTTAACACCATAGCATTAATGATGCAGGATATATATATTGTTGGAATCTTTATCACAGCGATAGTGCTCATAATAGGTCATTTCTTTATGTTAATCATAGGCACTATGGGCGCATTTGTTCATACGATGAGGTTGCAATACGTGGAGTTTTTCAGCAAGTTTTATGTAGGTGGTGGAAAGAAGTTTTCACCCTTTAGAATGAGTACAAGATATATCGAAATAGAGGAGGTATAAGAATGGTAGAGGTAGAATTGGGTTTGGCTTTGGCGGCGTGTGGTGCGGCACTGGCAGTAGGTCTACCCGGAGGTGGATCAGCTATTGGAATTGGCACAGCAGGACAGACAGGGGCTGGTGTGATAACTGAATATCCAGAAAAATTTGGTGTTGTTTTGCTCCTACAAGCACTTCCAGGAACACAGGGCATATATGGTCTACTAACAGGGTTTCTGGTGCTAATGAACACTGGGCTGCTCGCTCAAGTGCAGCCAATAGGAGTCGAGCAGGGATTGGCAATACTCTTTGCATGTTTACCTGTGGCAATAGCAGGCGGTCTTTCAGCGCCAGCACAAGGGCGGGTTTGCGCTGCTGGTGTTAACTTGACCACAAAGAGACCAGAAGAAGTAGGTAAGGCAATCATACTTGCTGCCATGGTGGAAACGTACGCAGTGTTTGGCTTGCTAGCGTCGATTCTCATGCTCAATGGGGTGTTCTAGTTTTGGGCATCGAAGATATAAAACAGAAGATTCTCGCTGATGCGAGAGATAGGACCAAACAAATCAGAGAAGAGGCGGAAAAAAAAGCCAAACCAATCGTCGATGAGGCCAAGGATAGAGCTAAGCAAATCAAAAAAGAGTCCAAGGAAAAAGCCGAGTTAGAGGCAGAAGCGAAAAAGAAGAGAATCCTTGCATTAGCTAGGCTGGAGGCGAGAAAGAGCATACTATCGGCGAGGCACGAAATGACGGAGGGGGCGTTTGTTAAGGCAGTGAACAGGCTAAGTGAACTAGATGATGGAGAATATCGAGCGATTATAAAAGAGATGTTCCTATCAGTGGACATGCCAGATGGGAATGTTGAGGTGATTCTTTCTCCAAAGGATAAAAAAAGAATTAGCCACGATTTTCTCAAAGATGTGCAAAAAGAATTAGCCAAAAAAGGGAAAAAAGTGGAATTAACGTTATCCGACGATGCCAGGGATATCTCTGGCGGTTTTGTGCTCAGAAAGGGTAGGGTTGAGTTCAACAACTCCTTTGAAGCTGTCATAAAAATGCAAAGAGATTTGATGGAGACAGAGGTAGCAAGAATATTGTTCGGTGAGCATGGATGGAAGTCACAGCAGTCAATAAATATGCATACTCGGTAGGAAGAACCAAGGCATTGGAAACGAAACTTCTTGATAGAGGCAAGATAGATAGGATGATCGAAGCCGAGGATGCAGAGGCTGTTTTGCGTGTATTGAGCGAAACAGAATACGGTGATCTGATTGCAGAGATTAAAAGTGCTGAGGAGTTTGAGAGGATTTTATATGTGGGGCTAAAAAGGACATATTCGGTTGTCAGGAGCTTCTATCCTGATCCAGAGCTCGTCAATCTATTCACGCTCAAGTACGATTTCCATAATCTAAAGGTCTTGCTTAAATCCAAATTCAGTGATCAGGGGGCAGATGAACTGCTGATAGATCTCGGAGAGATTGCGGATGTAGTTTCCAAGCTGATGAAAGAGGACATTTCTGAGATTTCAAAGAAACTTCCAGAAGATTATGCAAGAGCAGTAGAAAGGATGCTGGATGAGTTTAACACTTCAAAAGATCCACAGATCATCGATGCCCTTTTAGATGCTGAAATGTTTGCCCTAATGCGTGAGTTTGCATCGCAGAGCGATTTTTTGTTAAAACTGCTCAAGATGTACATTGATTTGAACAACATAAAAATACTGATCAGGTCGAAGAAACTCGCCAAGAGTAAAAGCTTCTTAGGATATGCCCTTTTAGAAAATGGCGGTTTACCCAAAGATGATCTGCTTAAGATTCATGATAGATCATTGGATGCCATGATAAGCGAGCTCTGCAAAACAGAATATGGCGAGATCATAGCCGAAGGGGCTGAACACTATGAAAAAGAAGAGTCTTTGTTTTTGTTCGAAAAGTTGTTTGACGACATGATCATGGAGTATATGAAAAAGGCAAAATATGTGGCGTTCGGTCTGGAGCCCCTAGCAGGATATATCGTCGCAAAGGAAAATGAGATAAAGCTGATCAGGATGTTACTGGTGGGAAAGTTGAACGAAATTCCCAACGAACGGATAAAAGAGATGGTGCGTGAGGGGTATGTATAAAATAGGCATCATAGGCGATATGAATGATATCTTGTGTTTTAAGGGTTTAGGTATCGTGACATATGGGGCCAAAGATGTTGAAGAGGCTTCGAACATGCTGAGGAAAGCATGTGATGAGGATTTTGGCATCATATTTATCTCAGAACGTTTTGCCAAAGATATGGATGATCAAATCGCAGGCATAGAAATACCAATCATCATTGAAATTCCAGACAAGAAAGGTTCTACAGGGTTTGGAATTGAAAAGCTTAGGAAAACGGTTGAAAAAGCAGTTGGTACTGATATACTATCTAAAAAAGGTGAGTAAATGGGAAAGATAATCAAGGTCTCGGGTCCAGTCGT
>JBHPDI010000066.1:0-3731 GCA_042577985.1 Halobacteriota archaeon
GCCTACGTCTTGATAAAGGGAAAAGAATACGAGGAATTTGCAGCCGAGTTAGGGAAGATATGTGACCATTTGATCGTCATTGGAACGGATTGGAAGGTTATCCCCCTAGAGAACTTGATCGCAGCGCTACAAAAGCACAATGTAGAGATAATTGCAGGCGTAAAAAGCTCTTCAGAGGCGAAGGTTGCCCTGGAAACGCTTGAGCATGGATCAGATGGCGTTCTATTGGAAGCAAACGATACATCTGAGATCAAGCGAACTGTCCAGATTGCTGAGGTTGCTGGAGTGGAGCCCATATCTCTGATCCCCGCAAAGATCACAAGGGTGAATGCGGTTGGAATGGGCGATCGTGTGTGTGTAGATACATGCTCGATTTTGAGTAAAGGTGAAGGTATGCTGATCGGCTCTCAGTCCAATGGCTTGTTCTTAGTTCATGGGGAAACTGAGGAAAGCCCATATGTTGCTTCACGTCCCTTTCGCGTAAATGCTGGTGCAGTTCATGCATATGTTTACGTGGGCGGCAAGACAAAATATCTCTCTGAACTACAAAGTGGGGACGACGTAACGGTCATAGATTTCCAAGGAGTGTTAAGAAAAGCAATAATAGGACGGATAAAGATCGAGCGTAGACCTCTCATGCTCGTTGAAGCACAGGTTAAAGGAGATGAAATAAAGACCATTCTCCAGAACGCAGAGACCATTAAACTAGTAACCAAAGATGGAACTCCAAAAGCTGTCACAGATCTAAAAGAGGGCGACGAAGTCCTGGTTCATTATGAAGAAGGTGGTAGGCACTTTGGCATGAAGATCGAAGAGACTATCATTGAGAAATAGGGGTATTTATGCGCATAGGTAATGTCGAACTTAATACGCCAAAAATAGTCGGAGTTATCACTAGCGTCGACGAAGTCGATATGGCGGAAAAAGCGGGAGCAGACATACTTGAGATCCGAATGGATTTAATCCCCAAGAAGGAGGATGTTATACGCTTCTTTAAAGAGGTCGCCAATACAACTTCCCTACCAATCATCGCCACTAACCGTCTAAAGAGTGAGGGCGGGTCCTTTGTTGATTCCGAAGATCAAAGAATTTCCATGCTGATATCAGTTATGGAGTACGCCAATGCAGTTGACATAGAGCTCCGGGCAGCAGAGATAGGTTTTGTAATGGACAAGGCGAGAAAGAGCGGCATATTATCGATAGTTTCCTATCATGATTTCTCTGAAACACCTACTAAAGAAAAAATGTTAGAAATATTGAAGGACGCTCGCCACATAGGAGATATTCCGAAGCTTGCGGTCATGGCTACCGCTCTCAGTGATGTCATCTCCTTGCTGGAAGTCACACTTCAGGCACAAAAACCCTTGTGTGTTATAGCTATGGGTCCAATCGGTAAACATTCAAGAGTGATAGCACCGCTATATGGTTCTGCATTGACCTATGGTTATGTCAGCGGCGCGGCAAAAGCGCCAGGACAATTATCTATAAGAAAGCTGAGAAATGCACTTGATACCCTGGTGAACTAGATGAAAAAGATATATGGAGTAATCGGAGATCCGATTGAGCATAGCCTATCTCCGATCATGCATAATGCCTCATTTCACGAATTGAGAATAAACGGAGTATATCATGCTTTTCGAGTTACGTTTGAAAATATAACCAGTGCGATATTGGGCGCCAAAGCGCTTGGCTTTGGTGGACTGAACGTGACAATACCGCTTAAGGAAAGGGCATTAGATTTGGTAGATGCGAAACCTCTCGCCAAAAAAATAGGTGCAGTTAACACCATTGATTTTAAGGACGAGATCCTAGGCTACAATACCGATGGCATCGGCGCAAAACGTGCTTTGGAGAGGCACGACATCGATGTGGCAGATAAACGAGTTTTGCTCCTCGGTGCCGGTGGTGCAGCCAGAGCAATTGCATTTCAGTTTGCAAAGGACGGAGCAACCCTAGTCATCGCAAATAGAACCGCATCCAGGGCGATCGAACTTTCGAAAGATGTCCGAACTATGGGCGATGCAGTCGGCACTGGTCTGGAGGAACTGCATCAGCTCATAAAAAAAGCTGACATATTGGTCAACTCAACTTCGGTCGGGATGCTCCCTAAAACGGAAGAAACGCTGGTTACAGCAGACCAGATGCACCCTGGTTTGATCGTCTTTGACTTAGTGTACAATCCAATCGAGACTAGATTACTGAGGGAAGCCAAAAAGGCAGGCGCAGTTACCATAGATGGGGTTGACATGCTCGTGCATCAAGGGGCGGAATCGTTCAAGATATGGACATCGAAGAATGCACCAATAGATGTGATGGAGGATGCTGTGAGATGTGCTCTAAAGTGCTGATTATCGGTGGGGCAGGAAACATGGGGCAGTGGTTTGCTCGCTCTCTCAAGAGACAGAACTATGCAATCAGCATAGCAGACATTGATTCTCATGCCCAAGAAGTGGCTAGGGAACTAGGGATCGGTTTTGTGGAAGACGTAATCCCAGCAGTTGGCGATTTTGATATAGTGCTGATCTCCGTACCGATAAATGTCACCGAAGAGGTAATCGGGAAAGTAGCACCCCATATGCGTCCTGGTAGCTTACTCATGGACGTCACATCAGTCAAGAAAGGCCCTATGAAAGCGATGGGGGCGGTGCCAAAGGGCGTTGAGACGATAGGTACACACCCAATGTTCGGTCCCACGGTGTCAGAACCCCTAGGTCAGACCGTTATTCTGGTGACAGTTGACGGGCGATGCGAGAATTGGCTCCCAAAGATCGTCGCCCTTTTTGAGAATAG
Organism: Halobacteriota archaeon; assembly: GCA_042577985.1. Classification (GTDB taxonomy): domain Archaea; phylum Halobacteriota; class UBA148; order UBA148; family UBA148; genus UBA148. Next base: position 2,791 of record JBHPDI010000066.1, read on the forward strand.
TGGGGCACACGTAGAATTTCTTTCTGCAGAGGAACATGACCAGATGATGTCAGTTGTCCAGGGATTAACTCATTTTGCATACATAGCTATCGGTGCTACGATAGAAGCTCTGGAATTTGATCTCAGCAAATCGAGGCGATTTATGAGTCCCGTGTACGAAATCATGGTCGATTTCGTGGGTAGAATTCTCGCCCAAAATCCTCACCTATATGCCATGATCCAGGCATTTCCGGATGTAAAAAGGGTGCATAATACCTTTATTACACAGTGTTTAGAGCTTTCAGGGAGTGCCGAGTCTGGAGAAACTGAAAAATTTGTTAGATTGATGAGGAACGCCGCAAGTCATTTTGGAGACACAGAATCAGCCTTACGAAGGTCTGATAAGCTCGTTAATGCAAAAATAGCAGAGCTTGAAATCCTAGCCAAATCCATCGGAGAGGAGAGGGGGCTCAGGCATATATATTCTGATGTTGTGCATGTTGGAATCGTTAGGAAAGTTACACATCAGGAGGTTTTGCTGGAGAGAGAGGGAAAAAGGACCGAGCTGAAGATCGAGAATGTCAGTCTGCTTAGTGCGGACGAACTTCTCCAGTGGAAGATAGGTAACCTGGTGCACCATAGGCGAGACATATCTGTGGCTTTGTTAGATTGCGTAAAACCAGAAATAATCGCCGGAATCCTAGGAGGCGTAGATGGCATCATTTCAGTGAAGCAAATAGACACCTATGGGATTAAGAAAGGTCATGTCAGCCTTACGTACAGGATAAAAATAATTGGGGATAAAGATCCAAATGAGGTTCAACATAAAGTGGAAGAATTGTTAGAGGGAATTGGCGGGGAGATACGATAATTAATTATTAACAAAGTTTAACATTCTGTACGAAAATAGTTGTTTTGAAGTTGTAATTCTCAGGAGGAAAAATATGGATGAACTAAATAAA
>JBHPDI010000067.1:0-3405 GCA_042577985.1 Halobacteriota archaeon
TTTGAGTATACAGTATTTAGTGAAAAATAAGGTGATAAAATGAAAATATGTGTAACTGCATCATCTGGAAGTTTAGATGCGCAGGTGGATCCAAGATTTGGAAGATGCCAATATTTTGTGATTGTAGATTCAGATACAATGGAGTTCGAAGAGATGTCAAATACGGGTGTCGACACAATGAGCGGTGCGGGTATCCAGGCAGCACAGGCAGTAGCAAACAAGGGCGTTGGGGTTGTTATAACTGGAAATGTAGGTCCTAATGCATTCCAGACGTTGTCTGCAGCAGGAATCAATGTCATAACTGGAGCATCTGGCACGGTCAGAGATTTGATTGAGATGTACAAAAGTGGTCAGCTAAAAGAAACTTCTGGTGCAACGGTCGGTGAACATTTCGGAATGGGAATGGGTCCTAGGGGCGATCGTTGAACGGCCATATGAACAGATGTAAGGAAGCCATGCAGCAGACACCGATGGATCCTCCGACAATGCCACCAATACAAATGCCCCAGATGCATAAAGAGCAAGAACTGCAGATGATTGAATAGTTTCAACATGAACGGTAGTAGTAGAATGACAAGTCAAAGCGTTGAGGATTATCTGGAAACAATATATAAATTTAAAAAAGAGAAGGGCTATGTTAGAACCACTGACATTTCTTCCTATCTCGGTGTTCAACCACCAAGCGTCACCGAGATGATACAAAAGCTTGATGAAAATGGATTTCTATTTTATAAGAAATACAAAGGGGTTACACTGACGCCAAAGGGAGAAAAATTAGCAAAATCTATACAAAAACGTCATACGGCGCTTGCGAGATTCTTGGAGATTCTCGGAATAGATGAAGAAACAGCTGAAAAGGACGCTTGCAGAATTGAGCATGATGTTCATACAACGACCATGAAACGCCTAGCAAAATTTGTGGATTTCGTTCACGAAATGTCTCACCATCCAACTTGGTTGAAACATTTTGAGCATTACGTTAAAACAGGGAAGCACCTCGAGTGCAAATGTCCCACGTGTGGTAACACAATGGGGTCGCTTAGATAAATTAAATCGCAAAGGGATTTAATAAAATATTCAGTATAGGAGAGTGATTGATTGGAAGAAGAAAATATCATTGAATTGGCAAGAAGATATTTGAATGTTGAACCCGTGGCAGTCAAATTCAATTTCAGCGAGAATGCAAGTGCAGATATGCCAAATGAGCCTTTGAAATACTGTGAAGCGGTTAGCAGGGTAATGAAAACATCAAAGAGCATGCTCCTTGACGGTGAGCATATTTCCTGCCCAGCAGCAAGAGGGATACTTGGCTTTAGGGCATGCGATCAATGCACAATGGGAGATTGTGTGAAAGAGTTGGTTGAAAATGGCATATTTGCAAATGAAGAGCACGCTCTCAAGGCGTTAACTAGCATTTCAAGACTGACGAGGAGACCACAATCCATATCTCTATCCACCAACGAAACGATGCCAGATGTTTATATATTTTATTTGCGACCCATGGAATTCATGAAGATCGTTCAGGCATATCAGAGACTTACAGGAGAAGAGATAAAATTAAATTTATCTGGCATCATGTCGATCTGTGGAAACTGCACTGTTAAACCATACCTAACCAATCAGTTATGCGTGTCCTTTGGTTGTAGTGAATCTAGAGAATATGGCGGTATAACAGACGATGAGCTCGTGGTTGGGTTGACACCCGAAAAGGCAGCACTCATAATGCAATCTTTAATGGAAATGATGAATGCAAATGATGAAAAAAAGAGAAAGGAGGTGACAATATGAAGGTATGCTTACCAACAATGAATCAAGGCGGTATGAATGATATGGTATCTCCTCACTTTGGGAGAGCACCAACGTTCACGATAGTTGACACAGAGACGAAAGAAGTAGATGTATTGCCAAATACAAGCGAGCACATGGGTGGCATTAAGCTTGCACCTGAGATCGTCTCAGAAGCTGGCGTACAAATAATGATATGCTCTGGGCTAGGAGCGAAGGCAATCCAAATGTTTGAACAATTTGGCATCGAAGTCTTTGTTGGTGCTGCTGGAACTGTGAAGGATATGATCGGCGCTTGGAAAGCCGGACTACTCCAGGAAGCGACAGATGAGAATGCTTGTAGAGAACACGGACACTAGATTCTATATTAATGGGACTTAATCCTTTTTTTTAGATATTTTGGATTGGACTGAGAGACAACAAAATCGATCGAAGAAAATGTAAACAGGGTGATAAGGTGACACACTGATGATAATCTCAATAGCAAGTGGCAAGGGCGGTACTGGCAAGACCACAATAGCCACGAACATGGCATTGTCTCTTGAAAACGTTCAGCTCTTGGACTGTGATGTCGAGGAGCCAAATGCACATCTCTTTCTAAAACCAGAAATTAAAAAGCAGACCTCGGTCTACATACCAGTACCAAAGGTTGATGAAACCAAGTGTGACTACTGTGGCAAATGTGCTGAATTCTGTGAGTTCAATGCTATCGCTGTGTTTAAGAACAAGATCCTAGTGTTCTCAGAACTATGTCATGGTTGTGGTGGCTGCCTCCTAGTTTGCCCAAAAGATGCAATGGTCGAAGATGATAAAGAGGTTGGTGTTGTCAAAAAAGGATTAGCTGGGGCAGTCGAATTTATATATGGAGAACTGAAAATCGGCGAGCCAATGGCTGTTCCAGTAATAAGGAAGGTAAAAGATGAGATCGATGAGGATAAGACTGTTATAATCGATGCTTCACCTGGGGCATCTTGTCCTGTGATAGCGGCTGTGCATGGAAGCGATTATTGCATACTTGTAACTGAGCCAACACCCTTTGGTCTGCATGATCTTAGGTTAGCTGTAGAAACTTTGAGGGAGATGGAAATTCCTTTTGGAGTTATAATAAACCGTGATGGAATTGGTGACAAAAAAGTTCAGGACTACTGCAAAAAAGAAGGCATACCCCTCCTACTAAGAATTCCAATGGATAGGAGAATTGCAGAGCTATACTCACGTGGCGTACCATTTGTCTTGGAGATGCCGGAATGGAAAGAAAAATTCTTAGAACTATTTGATGCGGTGCAAATCCATGCGTAGTTGAGGGAGGCATATATATGGACCTAACAGAAGAAATAGTAAGTTCCATAGAAGAAGAACCAGCGGATGACATTAGGGTGGGACTGAAGTATACTGCAGTTCGAATTAGAGATCGAGTCGGATTAGCGTACACCTTTCCAGAGTTCAGTTCACCTCCAAAGAATGTTGGGAATCTCATCGGTACCAATGCCATATCCTTGGCAAAATCATGGAATATTACTGAAGCATCAGTTGGTACTGCAAGCATAAATGCACTTCTGAAACCCAGAAACTATAAAGTTATGAACATAGTTGATCGCATTCTAGCGATCGCTCATAATT
>JBHPDI010000068.1:0-3153 GCA_042577985.1 Halobacteriota archaeon
CACCCGTTAATATTTATATGTTAATGTTTATATTTTAAAGAGATAGTGTTTATATTTCATAGGGGTACTTTAGATTGATGAATCGTGGTGCAGCCATACTGTTTATCGGTATTTTGCTTGTGACAACCGCCTCTGCTCAGTACTTACCAGAGGTGGGAACCACATATCTCGTGGACGTGCAGGGGGGTGGTACTGCTAGTTGGACCATTGAGCAAAGATATCAGCTTGAGAGCCAAGAGGAAATCATGGTTTTCGAGGACTATGTGCTCGAGTTCCAAGATAACCGCTCCGACCATATTGAGGAATTCAAGGAGGAGATGGAGGACACTCTGGAGGCGGCATCCTCTGCCTCTGGTAGGCCGATGAGCGGCTCGGCCTATACAGTCTATATCAAGACGGAGCACACGCCCACCGGTGTCTATGGTGTCGTGGTCTATCGGTTCGATTGGGAGGGATTCGCTAACACATCTGGGAACAGTATCATAGTGGGAGACGCACTTCCAGACGGGCTGTTCCTATCACAAGACTACACGCTTATCATAAATTATCCCTTGAAATATGATGTCGTCAAGGTCTCGCCTGAGCCTGACCAACGTAACAGTTATTCATTAATCTGGTATGGTATGAGGGCGTTCTCGCCCGAAGAGCCGCACATCGAGTTAAAGGCTGGCGGTGGCCTGTCATTCCAAGTACTCCTCTTCATCCTAGGTGGTTTGATAGTGGCGGTCGCATACTACTATATACATCATCGGTCACATCGCGGCCCCGGTGGTGAGTCTGACAGAATAGAGTCTGATGAAGATAGGGTCCTGCACCTCCTTGAGGAGGCGGGTCGGGAGCTCTATCAGTCGGAGATCGTGAGACAAACCGAGTTCTCAAAGTCCAAGGTAAGCGCCATTATCAAATTGCTCAAAGAGGACGGGCGGATACAGAAGATTAGGAAAGGGCGGGAGAACATCATCCGCCTCAAATAAGCTCTTGGTAGGGATGTGAACGGGGCAAACTGAATTTAACTCCTTATATACGAACCTTGATTCTTCGTTTTGCTTATCAAATCCCGCTTTCATTATTCATATCCAGCGATCTTTTTGTCTTCCCTCAAATCCCTCTTCCTTATTATCGTCTATTACTCTCAACTCTATCTATTAATATATATCATCAAATGTTGTCCACTACTAACAAGGAATTTTAAAAGAAATTATGCGGGGGAGGGGATTTGAACCCCCGAACTCCTACGAGACAGGACCCTGAATCCTGCGCCTAGAATCCTCCTTTTTGGCACTCGCAAAAAGGTCGTTTGACCAGACTTGGCAACCCCCGCTGATCGTCACCATTCACATTCAACTGTGGTCTTATATTTAGTGAGTGTGACCATTGCAAGTGTCAGCACCAGTATCAATGCCATTACGACTATCATTTCCATAATATTCGCTTCCTCCACACCAAACAAGAGCGCTTTTCGCACCATAGCAGTCAGTCCTACACTCAATAACAGTCGCATATCGATCTGCTCTTTTTGTATGAAAAACATAACAGTTAGCAGTAGTTCAACGACGATTATGGCGATGAATATGTCCTTGATTGCCAGTATTATGAATAACATCGGGCTATCTGAGCCAATAGCACCCAATATGTCAATCCCAACAACTATTAAAGATGCGAATGCAGCTAAAGTCAAGAATAGGGCGATGATCGCATAGAGTAGTACATAGAGTTCATCTAGAATGGACATCAGCTTTGATTTCCATTCCACGGCTTGCTGGTCTTTCGACGCCATATTAACATATCCTTGCTAAATCAGTCATTAGAATAAATCTTATTTAAAACTGAGCTAATCTTAATTGCTTTCTTATACATTCCTCACCTGGGACCTCAATGGGATATTTTCCAGTAATGCACCCCAAGCAAAGGTTTTCTTCAGAAATACCAATAGATTTCACCAGCCCGTCTAGACTCACATATCCGAGCGATTCTACCCCCATCATCAGTTCAATCCCCTCTATGCTTTTATGGGCAGCTATCAATTCCGCCCTAGTTGCCATATCGATGCCAAAATAGCAGGGCGAGATAACAGGAGGACATCCAATCCTCATTTGTATCTCTTTGGCGCCGGCACTACGTATAAGATCGACTATTCTCTTGGATGTGGTGCCTCTTACGATGCTATCATCAATCAGTGCCACCCTCTTACCCTCGACATTTGACTTGATAGAATTTAACTTTAGGCGAACTGCGGTTTCCCTCATTTCCTGAGCAGGCATGATGAAAGTTCTGCCAATATATCTGTTCTTCATCAGCCCTTCAATGTAATCTATGCCGGATTTTATCGAGTACCCTATTGCAAATGTGACGCCAGAATCTGGCACAGGACATACGATATCAGCATCAACGTCATGCTCTTCCACTAACGTTTCCCCTATTTTCCGTCTCACATCATAAACCAGCAGTCCCTCTAAAATTGAATCTGGCCTAGCAAAATAGGTGAACTCAAAAAAGCAATGCGCAGTGTTCTGAGGCCTACATATGCGACGGCTCTCCATTTTACCATCTCTCAAAAGTATCATTTCACCGGGACGAACATCTCTGATTAGGGTGCCCCCCACCGTATCGATGGCAGCGCTCTCAGATGCAATTATATATCCATCATCTATCTTGCCTATGCACAGTGGTCTGACCCCAAAAGGATCCCGAACAGCTACTACCATTTCGTCAAAAAGAAGCGTTAATGAGTAAGATCCGATAATGCGTTGCATTAAACTCCTAACCGCCTCTAAAAAGTCAGATAACAGAAGTTCTTTGACAAGTAAATGCGCGATAACTTCTGTGTCAGAGTTTGTTATGAAAATTCGCCCTTCTGACTCCAGCTCAGCTCTCAGATCTGTGTAATTGACCAAGCGGCATTGATCACCTATTATGCATTATATGCCCTCCAGCATAGGGGGCAGGAGTCCGCAGGCATCGCAACCTATGCCGATAAAATTTACATAAAAAAGGGCATGGGATTAGTATCAGATATTTTTAACAAAGGGAATTTGGGGGATCTTAAAGGAAATATGGGAATTGGGCATGTTAGATACTCCACTGCAGGTGCTTCCCAGACGGAAAACAGTCAACCGTTGCTCATTAGTTATAAAGGTGGAACCATCGCCATCG
>JBHPDI010000069.1:0-3040 GCA_042577985.1 Halobacteriota archaeon
TTAAAAGGTTGGGATAAGCATTTCTGCTTATCTCTTTATTTTTTGATCTTCAATTTCATCTTTATTCAAAAATTATGCTAAGATTTGGCACCATAAAAGGTGTACCGTAGAATTTTCGGTTGGTGATTTAGACAATACAAGATAAACGGACTAAAACCTCTTAAAAACCGCATTTTAAACAGACCCATTGTGGAAAGATTTATGCTCGTTTAAATAGACCATTGTTAAAAGAGAGAAATATTGCCAAAAAGAGGCAAATATTTCTGGGGATATATGGGTGAAGTATATGAAAAACAAAATCGCAAGGATTTGGGTTTTATTTATAATTTTTGCGGTCGTGGGCAGTTCAATTAACGGTATGGCTATCGCAGCGAATAATCAAGTGAACCCAACGGGTGATACCCCGGATGAAATGTTGAATGATAATATACCAAACTTCACAATATCTTCATCGGCTATAATCTATGTCCCTGATGATTATTCAACGATTCAAGCGGCAGTGAATGCAGCGAGTGTTGGAGATACTATAATCGTGAAGGATGGGACTTATATTGAAAACGTAGATGTAGACAAGCGTTTAACCATAGAGTCTGAGAATGGTTCTGATTTTACACATGTTCAGGCTCAAAATCAATATGATCATGTCTTTAATGTAATGGCAGATTACGTGAACCTAAGCGGTTTCACGGTTGAGGGAGAAACTTATTATAGTGGAATATATCTCGGAAGTGGAATAGACCACTGTACCATCACAGATAACAACGCCTCGAACAACAACTATGGAATCTGGCTTGACTCTTCCAGCAACAACACCATATCAAGTAATACAGTCAACTCGAACAACGACTATGGAATTTACGTCACATCTTGGTCCAGCACTCCCAGCAGCTACAACATCATATCAAACAACACCGCCTCGGACAACCGATATGGAATTGAACTCCAATATTCCAGCAACAGCATCGTATCAAACAACAACGCCTCGAACAACGGCGAGGGAATCAACCTCTTTGGTTTCAACAACATCCTATCAAACAACAACGCCAACTGGAACAGCAACTTGGGAATCGTCATCTCCGGTTCCGACAACACCATATCAAGCAACAACGCATCGAACAACCGGTATGGAATCAGCCTCTTTGGTTCCAGCAGCAACACCATAGCAAACAACACCGCCAACTCGAACAACCAGCGTGGAATCAACCTACAGTCTTCCAGCAACAACATCTTATCAAAAAACAACGCCTCTAACAACGATAACGGAATCTACCTCGATTTTTCAAGCAATTACAACACCATAGTAAACAACATCGCCAACTCGAACAAAAATGCTGGTATAACCCTCTGGTCTAACTGCCACTACAACACCATATCCAACAACACAGTCAACTCGAACAACCAGCATGGAATCTGGCTCAGATCTTCCAACAGCAACACCATATCAAGCAACACCATCAACTCGAACAACTACTATGGAATCCGCCTCATATCTTCTTCCAGCAGCAACATCCTATCAAGTAACACCATCTCGAACAACTACTATGGAATCCTCCTCTACGGTTCCAGCAGCAACACCATCTATAATAACTACCTCGAAAATCCGCAAAATGCCTACGAAATTGGAAGCACCAACATCTGGAACATCAGTAAAACCTTAGGAACAAACATAGTTGGCGGACCATATCTTGGTGGGAATTATTGGAGCGATTATACAGGCGATGATATGGATGGAGACGGTCTGGGAGATACGCCCTACACCACTTATGGCACAAACGATCAGTTGCCACTATATCTCGCTAAAATAATCTATGTCCCTGATGATTATTCAACGATTCAAGCGGCAGTGAATGCAGCGAGTGTTGGAGATACTATAATCGTGAAGGATGGGACTTATATTGAAAACGTAGATGTAGACAAGCGTTTAACCATAGAGTCTGAGAATGGTTCTGATTTTACACATGTTCAGGCTCAAAATCAATATGATCATGTCTTTAATGTAATGGCAGATTACGTGAACCTAAGCGGTTTCACGGTTGAGGGAGAAACTTATTATAGTGGAATATATCTCGGAAGTGGAATAGACCACTGTACCATCACAGATAACAACGCCTCGAACAACAACTATGGAATCTGGCTTGACTCTTCCAGCAACAACACCATATCAAGTAATACAGTCAACTCGAACAACGACTATGGAATTTACGTCACATCTTGGTCCAGCACTCCCAGCAGCTACAACATCATATCAAACAACACCGCCTCGGACAACCGATATGGAATTGAACTCCAATATTCCAGCAACAGCATCGTATCAAACAACAACGCCTCGAACAACGGCGAGGGAATCAACCTCTTTGGTTTCAACAACATCCTATCAAACAACAACGCCAACTGGAACAGCAACTTGGGAATCGTCATCTCCGGTTCCGACAACACCATATCAAGCAACAACGCATCGAACAACCGGTATGGAATCAGCCTCTTTGGTTCCAGCAACAACATCATAGCAAACAACACCGCCAACTCGAACAACCAGCGTGGAATCAACCTACAGTCTTCCAGCAACAACATCTTATCAAAAAACACCGTCAACTCGAACGACGAATCTGGAATCTACCTACTCAATTCCAACGATAACACCATGTCAAGCAACACCGCCAACTCGAACAAAAATGATGGGATTACCCTCTTCGATTCCTGCAGCTACAACACAATATCAAGCAACACATTCAACTCGAACAACAGAGCTGGAATCATACTCCGCTCTCAAAGTTCTCCCAGCAGGTACAACACCATATCAAGCAACACCGTCAACTCGAACAACTGGTATGGAATCCAACTCCAATTTTCCAGTGATAACATCCTATCAAGCAACACCGTCAACTCGAACGGCATGTATGGAATCCGCTTCTACGGTTATTCCAGCAACAACACCATCTACAACAACTACCTCGACAACACGAGAAATGCTCAAGACTATGGAAACAACATCTGGAACATCAGTAAAACGTTGGGAACAAACATAGTTGGCGGATCATAT
>JBHPDI010000070.1:0-2967 GCA_042577985.1 Halobacteriota archaeon
CTGGTATAGTGACAGATAGCAATTTCAAAAATGCAAGACCACTTTTAGATATGACTGATATTAAAGTCAAAGATCGAATTGCTCCACTACTCCAGAAACAGACCATCCCAGTTATAACAGGATTTGTGGCAGCGGATGACAAAGGGATCATCACGACGTTAAGCAGAGGTGGCTCTGATTATACTGCCTCCCTCATAGGTGCTGCAATAGATGCTGATGAGATCTGGATCTGGACTGATGTTGACGGAATCATGACTTCTGATCCGAGGATAATTTCTGAGGCGAGAACGTTACCGATAATCTCTTACTTGGAAGCAATGGAACTCTCCTACTTCGGAGCAAAAGTACTCCATCCTAAAACTATAGAGCCTGCCATAAAAAAGGGGATTGCTGTCCGTGTTATGAACACGTTTAACCCAGATCATCCTGGAACTCTGATTGTAAATTCTCATGAAGAGATCAAATATATCATCAAGGCTGTGACATTGATCCAAAACGTCGCACTGATCAATATTAGTGGATCAGGTATGGCCGGAATTCCCGGTGTAGCTGGTCGTGTCTTCACCGCATTAGGTAGAATCGGAGCAAATATCATGATGATCTCTCAAGGTTCGTCCGAGGCGAACATATCTTTTGTTGTAAATAAAGCAGATTCACAGAAGGCCGTAAGAGCATTACATGATGAGTTCAAACTGGGTGTCGAAAGATGAATATGACTTATTCTGGATCAGGCGTCGACATCTCCAAAGAAAACAAGGCTATAAAAGCGTTATCTAATCATCTAACGTTTAAAAGAAAGGGTATGGGTGCCCCTTTAATTGGCATAGGCCATTATGCGGGTTTGATCGACTTAGGAGAATTTGCTCTAGCGATCACAACCGATGGTATCGGTTCTAAGGCACTTATTGCCAATGCAATAAAAAAATGGGATACTGTTGGAATTGACTGCATAGCGATGAACGTGAATGATCTCCTCGCGATAGGGGCAGAACCCTTGGCATTTGTGGATTATCTTGCCATGAGTCATCCGAACGAACAAATCACAGAACAGATTGGAATTGGGCTTCAAAGGGGGGCAGAAATCTCAAACATATCTGTTGTAGGAGGTGAGCTTGCAACGCTGCCAGAAATAATTAATGGATTTGATTTGGCTGGCACTTGTGTTGGTTTGGCTCAAAAAGAACGAATAATTACTGGAGAAAAAGTCGAGATAGGCGATTCGATCCTCGGCTTTCAAAGCTCTGGAATACACAGTAATGGGATGACACTTGCAAGAAAAGTCATTGAGAACTCTACCTACTCCTATGGGGATCCATTTCCACCAAATCCTCAAAAAAACATAGGTGAAGAGTTGCTAACTCCAACACGTATCTATATAGAAGTGTTAGACTTAATAAAGAAGTTTGATGTACATGGATTAGCACATATTACTGGTAGTGGATTGCTAAAATTGAATCGTCTCCCTAAAGGATTCAGATTTGACAATCCGTTAGATCCTCATAATATTTTTAAATTTCTGCAAAAAGAAGGTAAGATAAGCGATCTTGAGATGTATAAAACCTTTAACATGGGCATGGGATTCTTAGTGATTCTTTCGGAAAAGGAGGCAAAAAAGGTGTCAAAGATCACAGACAGCAAAATCGTTGGAGAAGTCGTCGAGAAGGGGATTACAGTTAAAGATATTGTTATCAAATAGGGGGAAAATGGATTATATCTGTATGTTTCATCAGCACTCTCACTTTCATCGTGGAGATTTGAAAATAATCTTGTAAAATGTGTGCGAGGAGTTTGTCAAGAGAAGTGGCAAATTAAGTGCTATAGGGGCATATCTAATTATACTTTTATTAGATATCAAAAAAAAAAGAACATGAACTTGCTCTTTTGTGCTGGATAAAATTGTTTCCAACTAGGCCAGAAAATTTGAAGATAGATGGAACGTACTTAGTAAATCTTCACGATTTTTCATAGACTCTATTTGTACCACCTAAAGCTACAACTATACATAGCCGCCATATCAAATGATTTTTTTTGTTTATTTAGGTAACTTATGTCTTATCTGGTCAACTCCAGAAAAATATGCAGAACTAAACATCGATTAGTATCTGAAATTCAAATAAAGTTGAGTAAGTATCATTTACAATTATTGAATTAGTTTCCTTTCCTTAATACTTGCCAATGATCTTGGTTCGGTCTATCCTAATACCAGTCGGAGTCACTATTATCTGGTTCTCTCCTATCCCAGCGATATCCCCATGAACATCTACAGCTACTTGTTTGAGATCTCTCACAGCCCGCTCAGACATTGACTTATCGCTTTTTATGTGGGAGATATCTATCATCAATATGTTTCCGTCGTATACTTCCTTTTTTAGTTCTGGAAGTTCGTTTTGGGTTGTCAGCTGCGCAACCCTGACATACATTTCGGCGGGCACCTCCTTTTCTAATATCTCTTCATATTGTCCTATGTCCACGAAATCATCGTCACCTATTGCTTCTGGTTTTTTGGCCTTAATCAATTTATCTATAAACTTTGACAAAGCAATCACCTCTTACCGATATGGATTGGTTAGGTATTTAAACTTGTTTCCGATACCTCAAATTTCCATATTTTGTCGCCCACGTGGTGAACGGATTTAATTGCTTTTCCTTTGCTACCCACCATTTCTTCTCCAGAGATCAATGCCATTCCTACTGCTATAGGCTTTCCGTGAACTTCGTCCGAGACAACGACAAGATCTCCTTTTTGTATCCCAATATCGGCTTCTATAATTCCAGGGCACATTATGTCAGCACCATTAGACACGAATTTAACAGCGCCCATGTCAACTACTACTCTCTTTCTTTTCGGCTTAAATCTCAGTGCACCTCTTAGGGTAGGAAAAAGTTTCTCACCCAGCATGAACAAGAGAGGATCACCATTTACGAGTATAAAATCATATTCGTCTGTCTCAGCGATCTCTAAACTTT
>JBHPDI010000071.1:0-2766 GCA_042577985.1 Halobacteriota archaeon
TGTTCACCGCATTCTTCAAAGGGTCAGAGGAGGGGAATAAGATTGAAGAGGCTCCTTTGTTCGTATTAGTGCCTTTGGTCATAACAGCAATATCCGCGGTAATAATGGGAATCCGACCTGAAGCAACCTATCAGTTCCTCAATATGGCAACCGTCGCGGTTCAGAACATACTTGGAGGAATATGATATGATAAAAACGTTAAAAAAATTACTCTATATCGGCCTCATATTGAGCGTCTTGATTGATTTTTTCCTTAATCATGATCATGCTGCCTTCTGGTGGATTGGAATACCAGGATTCAACGCCATATATGGGTTTATTGGATGCATTTTGATCATCATCGTTTCCAAAGCACTGGGTCATCGTTGGCTTCAGAGGGAGGAGGATTATTATGATTGAATGGGTGCCTCCCGTTTTCATATTTATTCTGGGGGCTCTTTTGATTCCTTTTCTGAAAGGAAAGGTAAAACAGATATACCTACTCCTGCTCCCCCTGATAGCATTTATGGATCTCCTGTACATGTCCCGTGGAACCAATTGGATTCACAGCTTTTTGGGATATGACATCATCTTCGGCAAGGTTGACGCCCTAAGCCTATGTTTCGGGTATGTTTTCGTCATCATGGCATTTTTGGGGACCCTTTATGCCATTCATGTAAAAGAGAACGGACAGCATATGGCTGCCTTTTTCTACATCGGGGCTTCTCTCGGCGTAGTCTTTGCAGGCGATCTCCTTTCCTTATTCATCTTTTGGGAAATCATGGCTTTTTCTTCTGTCTTCCTTATCTGGTATCAAAAGGATAAGAAATCATTAGATGCTGGATTTAGATATATATTAATGCACGCATTTGGTGGCTCTTGTCTGTTGGCCGGCATCATTATACACCTGGTAAATACGGGGTCCATTGAGTTTACGCTCTTAGGATCCAGTGGACTGGGCTCATCTCTTATACTTGTTGGTTTTTTGTTGAATGCAGCCGTACCTCCATTGCATGCCTGGTTGTCTGATGCCTACCCCGAGGGGACCATCACCGGAAGTGTATTTTTGACTGCTTTTACCACCAAAACAGCTGTATATGTGTTGGCCAGAGGATTTCCTGGCTTTGAGATCCTAATATGGCTAGGGGCGATTATGGCCCTATATGGTGTAGTTTTCGCTGTACTTGAGAATGACATCAGGAGACTTCTTGCCTATCATATCATCAGCCAAGTGGGATATATGGTCTGTGGTGTCGGAATGGGAACAATGATGGCGATAAACGGTGTAACTGCCCATGCCTTTACTCACATCCTGTACAAGGCCCTGCTCTTCATGGGCGCAGGTGCGGTGATCCAGATGACAGGAAGAAGAAAGCTCACCGAATTAGGAGGAGTATACAAAATAATGCCATTGACATTTATTTTTTACATGATCGGCGGATTGTCCATCTCCGCATTTCCGCTATTTAGCGGATTCGTGAGCAAGTCAATGGTCATAGAAGCAGCGGCCTTGGATCACAGTGCTGTGATATGGCTAATGCTGACTTTGGCGTCGGTTGGAACGTTCCTTCATACGGGTTTAAAACTTCCCTACTTTATCTTTTTTGCAAAGGATAAAGGTATAAAGGCTACAGAGCCCCCTAGGAATATGCTGCTTGCCATGGGTCTCGCCGCTTTTTTGTGTATCTTTATTGGCGTTTATCCGCAAGTCCTTTACAATATTCTTCCTTACCCCGTTGATTTTGCTCCCTATACAGCCGGCCATGTGGTAGGAACAATGCAACTCTTGTTATTTACCGCCTTGGCATTTTGGTTATTGATAGGCAAACTCGGTGGTGAATCAAAAATTAGCCTTGATATGGACTGGTTCTACAGAAAAGCTGGAAAAAGCTTCCTCTGGCTTGTGGGGGAGTCCGTTGCGAGGGTTGAAGGGGCGCACTATGACAACACATATGACAGACTTATTCGCTTTGGTGCAGACCCCATACCATATCTTAGGATAGCGGCGGGTCATCTTTTCATGAGGACTAGTACGATGTTCATCAAAGCCATCAAGTATCCCTATGCCGCCATGGAATGTGCATCAGGGCTGCTGACCGAGAAAAGAGGTGTCTCTGGCATAGGCATCAGCAAGGAGGCAGAGAAGTTTGAGCGAGAATGCAAACCAGCCCCACCTCGCATAGGTGGCATCGGATTCGCACTGTTTCTGGTGGCGGTCATGCTCACCGTATATTTCATGTATATAGCGATAAAACATCTCCTATGATTTGATTTGCGCGAATAGCATAACAACGGCACCCACTATGTCACCTATCTTGATCTTGCCGTCTGCAAATGCAGTGAATATCGCATGGGTTACATATCTTTCAAGTGCTACCGGCTTGGCATGTTCCTCTCCTACACCAACGACCTTCCCAAGTGGGTTTTGGATATATGAACAAGGAACGGCCAGCCACTCAGGAGAAATCGTGAAGGGCTTTATTTTAATAGAATGTACGTCTCCTTTCTTGACCTCTATTTCCTCATCTGCAAACACATATTCAACCTTGCCCACCAGTTCCGATAGCTTGAATTCGAAGCTATGTTCTGGTCTTTTTCCCTTAAGTACGTCCAAGATATGTCTATCCATCTGTCATGCCTCCATGATTTCTTTTATCCTCATCAGATTACAGAAGTTAGACCTTTCCATCTCATCCAGCTTCATGTTGATATATCTTGCAGTCTCTTCCAGCTGCGGTATGAGTACGTGCTCAAGTGCATTTACCCTCCTTCTGGTCTTACCTATCT
>JBHPDI010000072.1:0-2720 GCA_042577985.1 Halobacteriota archaeon
AGATATAAGCGATAAAAAAGTAGTTGCCAGATATGCTATCGCAACTGGTAAGATCCAACTTCGCGAATCTACCATAAAAGCCATAAAAGACGGCTTCGTGGAAAAGGGGAACGTGCTAGCCACTGCCAGAATTGCAACCATACAAGCGGTCAAACGAACGCCAGAGATTATTCCGATGTGTCATCAAATCCCAATCACAACCGTAGATGTCGACTTAGAGATCGAGGATCCATATATCAAGGCTACTGTAGGAGTGAAATCTGTAGGAAAGACTGGTGTGGAAATGGAAGCACTCCACGGAGTCAGCGTTGCACTTCTCACGATCTGGGATATGGTAAAGTCTGCAGAAAAGGATGAGACTGGAAATTATCCGTTTACTATTATAGAGGACATTTATGTAGTCAAAAAGGAAAAGAATGAAGTATAAAGTCGTGCTCGCTGAACCCAAATATGAAGGCAACGTTGGTTCCGTAGCGAGAGTGATGAAAAACTTTGGCTTCAATGACTTGATATTAATTAATCCACCTAAATTAGGCGACTTTTCCTTGGCCATGGCTGCTCATGCTGCAGATATCTTCGATAAATGCAAAATCGTTTGCTCATTTGAAGAAGCCGTAAACAATTCAGATCTAATAGTAGGTGCGACTGGAATTGGCGGGAAATCAAACGATGAGCACATTAGGATGCCGTTTTATAATCCAACAGAATTAAAAGAGAAGTTGTGTGGTAGCGCGGGAATAATATCTCTGGTTTTTGGTAGGGAAGATGTTGGATTAAGCAACGAGGAGTTAAAAAAATGCGATATGGTGGTTAAAATCCCCACAAGTGATGAATACCCGGTGATGAATTTATCCCATGCCGTTGCTGTGATACTTTACGAACTGGGTGATGTTCCAGGAGGAAAAATCCAATTAGCCAAGCATGATAACCTAGAGCGGTTGTATGTGCATTGGAGTTTTGTCTTGGATCAAGTAGGATATCCTAAGCATAAGCGTGCTAAGACACTATTGATGCTACGTAGGATATTTGGAAGGGCGATACTGACCGGAAGAGAGGTCCAAACGCTTAGGGGTGTATTGCGAAAAATTGAACGGCGGATCAATAAATGAAAGCATATATTGAGACATACGGATGTACAGCCAATAAAAGTGATTCCCAGCGTATTAAGACAATCCTACTTCAAAATGACTATGGTATAGCTGATAACGTTGATAATTCAGACATAGTACTCATAAATACGTGTACAGTGACAGGTATGACAGAGCGCAGAATGATTAAGCGCCTTAGGGAGCTGAAAAAAGAAAAAGAAAAAGTCATCGTTGCAGGTTGTTTGCCAGCAGCTCAGCCAGATCTCGTTGCAGATCTAGCTTGGCAAATAATCACTCCCAAGTCTATATCTTCCTTGTCGATTATTTTGGGTGGCCAAGCTTTGGCCAAACACGAAATTTGGATACCATTGGAGGGTGTTACAGGCGCTGTTTCTATCTCAGACGGCTGTGTTGGACAATGTTCCTATTGCATCGTGAAACAAGCAAGAGGAAATCTAGAGAGTTATCCTCCAAGGACGATAATAAACTCAGTAAAAAGATTAGTGGAATCAGGAGCGAAGGAAATATTGATCACCTCGCAAGATACTGCTGCATACGGACTGGATATTGGCGTTTGTTTACCAGATTTATTGAATTCTATCACAGAAATCGATGGCGATTTTTACATCAGAGTTGGAATGATGAATCCCCTTACTACGCTAAAAATTCTCGATGACCTTGTTTACTCATTTGAAAACCCAAAGATATTCAAGTTCTTACATCTGCCTGTACAATCCGGCTCAGATCGTATATTGGAAAGCATGAAAAGGGGCCACACCATCTTGGATTATGTTCAAATAGTGGATGCATTTCGTGAGCGATTTCCAAATCTTACACTTTCCACTGACTTCATCGTGGGCTATCCAGGTGAAAATACAGATGACTTTGATAGAACGATGTTATTGCTGAAAAAGACCAAACCCCTAAAAGTAAACATTACTAGGTTTTCCCCTAGGCCAAATACGCCTGCTGCAAAGATGCCTGACATCCTTGAGAGGGTCAAGAAGGAGAGATCGAGAGCACTCACAAAAGCATATCATAAGATCTCATCTGAACTTCACAGATCGCTTGTTGGCTTGCTTACAGAAGTAATTGTGACCGAAAAAGGAAAAGAGGGCTCGGTTATAGCGCGAGATCCCTTCTATAGAAACATAGTTATTAAAAAGAACTTGACGCTTGGCGAAAGGCACCCTGTTAAAATAGTGGATGCGAGAATAAACTATTTAGTAGGGAAATTAGTGAGACATAATTAGCATTTATACATAACCAATCTTTTTATCCTCTCTCGGCTTTTTCTTTGTGATTTTCCTTTTCAGTGCCTTTCGTTGTTGCTTGCTAAATCTAACGAAACTGAAATCCGTTCTCAGAAGTCGAATGAATGTCTTTTCTGGTAGAATATCTAGAGCCAAAATTCCTCTTTTCTGTAGGCTTTTTATTCTTCTATCAAGAATAGTGTTAGATATGCTCAGCTCTCTTTGCAGTTCAGATAACGTTATTGGATAACGAAAAAGGAGTGTTCTCAGTATCAATTCATCCAAGCTATCGCATTTAATCTCGATCATCTTACTTGCACATCGAATTTTCTTTATCTATCTTACACTTATCTTTTGTATTTTAAATTGTATATTACTT
>JBHPDI010000073.1:0-2702 GCA_042577985.1 Halobacteriota archaeon
TCGAAAAAGTATGTATATACCCAGACGATGATCCATTAGAAGACGGCTATCAGGTGATGCCAGTACAAGGTGCCAACAAAACCATACTGAAATGTGTGATAGTAAACGACTCCAACGGTATAGGAGATATAATCAACGTTACAATAGAGAAATACTACCCAGATGGCACGTTGAAAGACGTTCAAGAGTTACATGTGGCAACAGAGGAGGAACGTATACAATGTGCAGGATTTAACTGCAGTATAGAAGACTATTCTCCGGAGACTTCCGAGTTGTTCGTGGGTTACCAGAATATGACAGACTACGACCCGTCAGGGATATACAATTTGACGGTTGAGATAACCAACCAGGGAGCCGTAGCAAGTCGCTTTGAAAATATTTCTTCCTTTGAATATCTGGAGTTGATCGGCATAGAGATTGAACCAGCTTCAATACAGTTTGAGGACCTCATACCAGGCGATTCTGCATGGATATATGGTAACGATAACTGGGGCGATAGTTTACCAACAGTTCGCAACACGGGCAATGTTCCAATTGACTTGGATGTAAGTGCAACGAACCTGACCTCTGGAAGCAATGTGATTCCGGTAGAAAGTCTGGACATCAACATCTCCGGACAATATCTGCCACACTTGGACCTAGTCAGCCAGAGACTTTATGTGAACATAGATCCATTCGGCGGCACTGGCTTCATTGACTACGGCATACACGTGCCAGAGGGAACAAATCCTGGGAGTTACTTTGGAGACATTACAATAGCTGCACAGAAAGCTTAGAAAATTTAAAAGACCACTAGGTGGTCTTTTTCTATTTTTTATTTTAAACAAAAGAAGAAGAGAGAAATCAAAATTGGAAATAAATGTTGATTGAAAAAATGAAAATCTCGACAGTAAATGAAAAACAGGGAAAGAAAAGAGATAAACGATTATTTGAAATGTATAAAAAAATATCAATCGGACTAATATGCCTATATCTAATAGCAATGGTACCCTTGGTGCATGCTGCAGGAATTGGTATTTCGCCAGCAAGTTTGAGCTATGAGAATGTTTTAAGAGGTGGTTCTGCACAGGAACAATTCACAATATTCAATAATGCGGATGCAGATATGTATTATAATGTTAGGGCTGAAGGAGAAGGAGGAGGTTGGTTTTCTTTTGATCCGATTTCACCCGTAAGAGTTCCTGCGAAGAGTAGTGTAAGGGTAAGTGCAATTGTGAGTCCACCGATATACACGCCAGGTGGAATTTATAATTGCACCGTTTATGTACAGCCGGCCATTACCAATGTTACTACTGGAGAAGGGGCTGTTGTTGGGATATTACCTGCAATAGGATTACAGACTTCAATTGAGATAACTGGTGAGCAGGTTCTAACAGGAAACGTTTACAATATTTTTGTTGATAAAAATGAGATGGGAAAGCCTGTTAGATTCACAGTTGGATTCTCAAATACAGGAAATGTGATAGCTGAGCCGGAGATAAATATAGAGATTTCTGTGGACGGGGGAGCAATAGAAACGCTCAAAAAGACCGATGAAGTCGCTCCTGGAGAGGCAAAAGAAATTACAACTGAGTGGATTGCTAATGAACCGAAGGAATACGCTGCGAACGTTAGTGTTATTCTAGATGGGACGTTATTGTCAGAGAAAAATCTTAAATTCGATGTTTTGGAGAGGGGGACATTAACGTGCGAAGGAGAGATAGTTGAAATAAAAGCACCTGAAGAGGTGGGTTTAGGTAACCCTGCAAAGATCGAAGTTTTATTCAAAAATATAGGTTTTGTAGCCATAGAGGCAAAGATAAAAGGTGAAGTCACACTCAACCGCGAACTTGTCGATGTAATAGAGAGTGAACCTGCATTAATAGAAGTTGGAAAGACCAAAATATTAACTGCATACTTCAGCCCAGAGAAGCCGGGTGATTATCTGATAGATGGCGATGTGATATATGAAGGGAAGGAGGCGAAGATGAGTCAGATAACAACTAGCGTAAAATCTGCTGAAACGGGAGTAGTGAAGTTTGCTGAAACAGGGAAAGTGAAGATTTCAGAGTCTAGGTCATTGATTCCTGTAATATCTGGATTAACACTAGTTGCAATAATATCGATTTTTATACTAAGAAAAAAGTTGAAAAAAAATAGAGATAAACATGAAAATTGGATTTAGCGTAATCATAGCGATATTAGCATTGGCAATCTTACTTCCATTCCTAGGCTCAGTACCTGTTTCCGTTTTGGCACAGGAAAGGAATGAAGTAACGATAGGCACGAATATACTCAACACAGCTCCAAGCATGGTTAGCATAGAGATAAAACCTGATGATGATGTTGTTATACCCGGCGTACAAGTAATAAATTTTAATCCAGCAACGAATAAAACTATTATAATTATTGCGAATGTTAGCGATAAGAATGGATACGATGATATAACCAATGTTACAGCAGAGATTACAGGTCCAAGTATTGTTGAGGGAAGTATTGTAAATCTAACTTTTGATAGTGCTATTAACATAACTACTGCCACTTACAAAGGCTATTTTAACATGTTCAACTACTCAGAGGGCGATTACAAAGTAGAGATTATATCAACCGATGCAGGAGGATTAACTGGTGAAGGTTCTAAGAATTTTACATACGGTTATAGAGTATTACAATATGCAATATGGGCTAATAGCACAAAACATAAGGATGCAATTCACTGGTCT
>JBHPDI010000074.1:0-2546 GCA_042577985.1 Halobacteriota archaeon
CGGTATCCAATACTGCAGTTACCTTATAGGATCCGGTGGTGGTTGGTGCTGGTGTTGGTGCTGGTGTTGGTCTTGGTGTTGGTGCTGGTGTTGGTGCTGGTGTTGCTGCTGGTGCTGCTGTTGATGTAAGTGTCACCTTTGTGGTCGCAACTATATCATCAGAGGCTGCAAATCTGGAACTGATTGGTTGCATGGCTACGGGAGCATCGGCGTTTTCCAGCATCTTATCCGTTACCTTCATCGTGTAGTCGCCTGCAAGCAGACCTACCGTGTTAAAGGTTGCTGTGTATACTCCGTCCGCAGTACCTGCCGTAACTGTACGAGTTAGTCCCAGTCCCTTCAGTTCGACCTCTAGTTGTGTACCGTCCTCTCTGTTGCATGTTCCTGTGACGACCACGTCGTTACCGACCCTAGTAGCCGATACCGGGTCTACGGCCAATTTGGCTTCCTCGACGATGACTGTCTGTTCCGCTACCACAGTTGTAGGCGATGTGGATGTTACCTTTAGGATCATAATACCTGGTACGACAGGCGTTATGACTTCTTCTGAAGAATCCCATTCGGCCATACCTGCTAGATCATAGGTCATATCAGTGGTTCTCATGGTTCCTGTGGCGAAGTTGTCTGTACGAATGATGTTGGCTATGGAAATTCTGACCGTTCCAGTGGCATCCTTCAGACCGGATGTGATCGTATATTCAACTGCGTCGTTCTGAGCCATTCTGGCAGGTGCAGTTACAGAAATCGTTGATTCGGACAGTACTATACTGCCTGAGACTTCCATTGTGTTGGAGCCGTAGATATATTCCACGGTCATGGTATAGGTTCCTTCGAGAACTTCCCCGACGGGTCCGTTACGTGAAGTATCCCATGTGTATGTGAACTCGCCGCCTATCACATTGGCCCAAACGTTAAGTCCCAACTCGTTGATCATAATGTTTACTGCTGCTGCAAGCTTGTCATCCTGATCCAGCGTTCCTGATACCTTGACATCCTCTGCTCCGGCTGCATCTTGAACCGGCGAGAGTGAGATTGTTGGTGCCTGTATGAGAATGTTGGCACTTGCCTTTGCCTCATCGGTGTCATATATGCCATCGCCGTCGGTATCCAATACTGCAGTTACCTTATAGGATCCTGTGGTGGCTGGTGCAGCTATCTTCTTGGAAAATACCTTAGAGGACTGCACTGTTGTGCTTGAAAGGTATGTCGCATGTGTAGTGGTATAGCCTGCTGAAGGTGTGTCTTTGAACAACAGTATAGGTGTACCCACCGCTTGATTAGCGGTTCCTGTAACCGTAAACTCGTTGAGTACCGTCACTTTACTTGGCAGGGCTACCGTTACCAGTTCATCTGAAACGGTAAAGCTCGATGAAGCTTCTGCATACCACACGTCGCCCATATCTGTCCAGGCTCTTACCTTGTAAGTGCCTTTTTCGATTAGTACAGCTCCTGGAATCTCCCACTTGTAGGTTCCGTCAGCCTTTACAAGGGTTGCATTGGCATTGTTGAACATGGCAGTACCGTTCGGATAGGTTACTTGGATGAACACAGGGGTGTCCTTTTGCCTGTTTGACTCACCTGTGATGTCTGTCTTAAGCCTTAACACGGAGTCCATGGCTGATGCGGTCAACGTTGCGCCTACAACCTCGATCGTTGCCCTTTGTTCTAACTCTGTGCCAACTATTGTCGCTTTGATCTCAAAGGCACCTGGTGCTGCCACCACGCCAGTTTGAGTATCCCATTTCACGCTGTAGCCTTTGGTGTCTGTACTGTACTGTTGCGAAGTGAGAGCGCCTCTAGACGGTGAAACTGTGATCGTTGGTGCTGAAGTTGCAGTTCCAGTGATAGTAACTTGGTTGCCTTCTACCACCGTTTCTGGTACGTTCAGCGTGAGTTCAGCTGTTGTGATGGCGAAGTCCGCCGTAGCTGTGACGTCCACGTTGTCAAGTACTACCGTTGCCTTAACCGAGTAATCCTTTTCTGTGATGTCGGAGTCAGCCATAGTTACCGAGAACGTGCCGTCCGCAATTGTTGCGGTTTGAGCAGACTGTATTGGGCTTACCCCATCATACACTTGGACAGTTACCGTGTAGCCTGCTAAATTAGAAGTTCCGGTGAATTGTATAACGTTCCCTCTAAACACGGCGTCAGCGTCCGTTAAACCGGATGTTACGTCGTCCACCTGCACCGACAGCTGCGGTGGGGATAGGAATACTGCTATATCTTCTTGTGCGATTCCTGCCGTATTGGTATCCTGTATGAGATAGTAACCAGTAGGCTCCGTTTTAGTCTTCCACACTGTACTGGCGCCAGCGGGCGTCAGAAATGTCGATGCATATTTTTCGTAATCAGTGCAACTAGTAGTTGTGAAAGAACCCTCTATCTTCATGCTCACCGTCGCTGCGGCGTCAGCAAATTGGATGCTTACATTCTCTCCGATAAACACTGCTCCACCATGGGACACAACGCTACTTGTTTTCATACGTGTCCAGACACCGGTCAAATGCCAGTGCCAACACCAGCACCAACGATCACAGTTTCACCGT
>JBHPDI010000075.1:0-2507 GCA_042577985.1 Halobacteriota archaeon
GGTCAAGCTGCGAGCCTCCAGCACCTACGGAGCCACCGATCATAATCGCATCCGTCCCTCCAGCGGTGGCATCGGCAGCAATTTCTGCAGATTTATCCACTGTCTGAGAGTCCGGGTCGATCAATGTCAGATGGGCTACACCGTCTTTTTCGATGATTTCATTGAGATGCTTTTCAACTTTCATATCACTTTTTACTCTCTTTGGATTTCATTCTCAATCCTGTATAAGAACATTTTCTGCACCTTGTCGCCCTAAGCGGATTACGTGCATTACACTTCATACAGATTCTTAAGTTAAGAATTTTTTTCTCTGCCTCTGGAAATCGCGCCATGATAATACCTCAATTAATTAAGTATGTTATTTTAACGGTCAGTATAACTTCAATATTAACACTTAACCTTAACGATGTCCATGCTTTTTGTCAAAGAATGATTTAAGGGTTTGGGAGGAGTTTTTGTAGCTTATGCGCTCCTTTGAAAGCATAAAATCACATATAACCTTCCTGAATCTCAATAACTTCTGCGCTATTCTTTGCCTTTGAATATTCTTCCAGTGGCGCTCGATTTAGCTCCAAAAAGTTTAGCCCCCAGCTAAACTTGCTGAGAATTTGTATGGCTTGTCTTTTTCGGCGAAGTATGTATAGGGCTGCTGCCAATGCTTCAACGCTGCTCAACTTAAACGGTTTACCATAGCTCACAGGGTTTGCAGCCAGGAGATATGGCAGCGCCCTATGGCGCATCCGTTTTCCACGGAGTGTTGGAAATACTTTTTCCACTTCTTCCCATGAGCAGTCCAGCACTACTATGCCGTGTCTTAATCCACCCTCACCAATGGGAGATAATGTCCTATTCGCCAAAGGATCAAGTAATATTGAACCAAAAGGCAGTTTTTCCACTTTTCTATGCAATTCCACTAAGCCAAACCTTTTCAGCTTCAAAGATGTACATCTCTTTGGTGCACATTGACCTGCATGATAAGCATGCAGACGGATATCCATCATCGTCAACATTTATTATCGTTTAGGCATATTAATTAAGAGTTCGTTAATACGAAAGTTGCTGAATAGCGCCGATAGTCTAGTGGTTATGACTTGGGCCTTCCAACAATCATTTTCCACTTCGTGTAAAATCGTTGATGGGGAATGGGAGAAAGCCTACGACCCGGGTTCAAATCCCGGTCGGCGCATGAAAATGAGAAAAAAAGACTGGCTCCAAGACATGGCAAGACAACGAATTGAAAGATTATTTGAATTAGCTGACCATGAGTTTGATGAACATCCCGATAGAAGCAATAGATATGTTCACTTGGCAAGAAAAATCGGCATGAGGCATAACGTCAGGATTCCAAAGAAGCTAAAAAGACGAATGTGTCGACATTGCTATTCTTATCTAGTACCCGGAAGCAATGCACGAGTAAGATTACGAGGGACACATGTGGCCGTAACTTGTCTAGTGTGCGAGAAGCAAATGCGATACCCATATGCTTAAAGAATTGAAGAAAAATAGATCGCTTGTAAGATATGAAAAACGTTTGAGTATGTATTATTCAATTTAAAGGATTTCAACGATAATACAAGGGCCGTCCGTTTTCACTATCCGAAGCTATTTGTTGGTGACTGAATATCTCTTTACTGAGGACCGCGTATATCCCCTTATAGTAATGAGTTCTAAGATGTTGAGCGCTGACGAGATCGTAACATCAGAACTAACTGATACAAAGATATGCTTTTCGTGATTTTAAGCACCTCTGCCAAACCTGATTCAGTTCTTGGTGATATGACGAAAGTGGCACTAAAACGAAAAACCCATGATTTCTATCCGAACTCATGGATAGGTAAGATATTGTCAGAGCAGTTATGGAAATTTTTAAAGGGTTTACTACCGTATAATTTAAAAAGCAAGCGATAGATTAATCAGTCATACTTCCAATGGAGGTCAGAGATGACGACAATTTATGATGTACCTGCATCTGCGCTTATAAACAAAGCAGCAGAGCAGCTAAAAAATGAAGAAGATATAATTCCACCTGATTGGTCGGTATATGTCAAAACAGGCGTGCATAAGGAGATGCCGCCCTCAAGTGAAGACTGGTGGTATGTGAGGTGCGCGTCAGTACTTCGGCGTATTTATATAGACGGACCAGTCGGGGTTTCAAGACTTAGATCGTTCTATGGTGGTAGTGGGAATAGAGGATCCCGACCAGCACACTTTTTGAAGGGTAGTGGATCAATTATAAGGGCGGAGCTCCAGCAATTGGAAAAATTGGGGTATATTAGGAAGATGAAAAGTGGTAGAGTGATATCTCCTCAGGGACAATCATTCCTAGACAACATCGCTAATGAAGTTAAGAAAGAACTCGTAAAAGAGGTTTCAGGCCTCGAAAAGTATTGATGTACATGACGAACGACGAATTAGAGAATATCAGGAGGAGCAAACTAGACGAACTTAAGCAAGAGCAAATGCGAATGGCTCAAGAGGAGGCGGCAAAAGAGGATTTGCAAGCTAAA
>JBHPDI010000076.1:0-2401 GCA_042577985.1 Halobacteriota archaeon
TTGGGAGAAGTGGTGTAAACTTCCAGATATTGGTTACTTTACCCATGTATCTCATAAAAATCACATGACTAAGTGAAGCTAGCGAAAGGTTTAAAGAATAGAGATATTAATTTGTAAATGTCTTGAAAACTCTAAAACATCTCTAGATATTCCCAAGCATACCCAGATACACCAAAAATATAGGGGAATAAGATGGAAGAAAAAGTGGGTGTATGGGGAGGTGGGAGAATTGTTGCGGTATTACTTGTAGTTATAGTTTTAATTCTTGGGTCGGTTTTTGGAGGCGTAGCGTCGGCTAGTAGTGAATTTATTGTGGATGATGTAAATTCTGGTTTTGCCAGATATGGCCCCTCTAGTTATTGGCACGAAGCATCGATTGGTTACAATGTACATATGTATTGGACATATAATGCAAAGTCTACGGTTGAAAATTACGCAAAGTGGACGCCATCTCTCTCAAGTGAAGGGGCTGGAAATTATGCAGTATACGTTTATATTCCAAGCAATTATGCCTCTACAACAAATGCAGTCTATACTATTTTCCATAATGGTGTTACTGATACAAAATATGTAAACCAAGCCATATATTATAGTCAATGGGTCTCATTGGGGACTTTCTATTTTTCTGCAACTGGAAATGAGTATGTTAAGTTGGTTGATGCTACTGGCGAAGATTCTGCCACACAAACGATTGGCTTTGATGCAGTAAAATGGGTAAAGCAGTCCCTCCTTCCTGCACCAACTTTATCTAATCCTTCAAACGGTGATACGGATGTATCACTTACCCCGACATTCAGTTGGTCTCCTGTAAGCGGAGCGAACTATTACTGGCTGACGGTCGCTACAGATCCAAGTTATCTACCAACAGACCCGTATGAAACAAGTGCTCCAGGTTGTGTGATTGGCTCGGATGGTGTTGGAATTTCAGGCACCTCTTACCCAACTTCTACACCTTTGGAGCCAGGAACAACCTATTACTGGCAGGTTCAAGCTTATCATGGCAGCAATGCTTATAATCCCGACCAACAGGGCGAGTACTCCGAACACTATAGCTTCACAACGGAAGAGAGTCTTTTACCAGCTCCGAATCTTTATTCTCCAGCCGACGATGCACAGGATGTATCCACTACCCCCTATTTTGACTGGTCTGACATTTCCAGTGCCAATCGTTACTGGCTGATGGTGGCAGAGAATGAGGGGGATTTGCCGACTGATCCCAATGCTATTGACTGTCCTAACTGTGTGATAAGTGAAGATGACATTACCTCAAGCCAGTACTCAACCCCACAGTCCACTTACCAACGCTTAGTTAAAATATATAAGAAGTGTTAAAAAGGATATTAGAAAGTAAAATCCCACCAAAAAAGTCGATGATTGGGTGGTAAGACAATAGTAAGAATCTTTTTAATGAAGGGCTTACTCCTGTTAACCCCAAACTTTCACCGACCATAACTTTATGAAAAAGTATGACAACTAAAAGATTGTGATCCTAATGTGTGAATCCAGTGTAGTACTTGATGCCAAAGGCAAGACGGAGACCTTGATGGAAGATGTTATCCGTATATTAGTCAGTCAAGGAGGATACCATCGAGCTTATTGGACTGTTTGGTGAGAGAAAAAGTATAAGGGGTCGCATCTACAATATCGATATGAACAAACACAAAATCTTGATCAACCAGTGATAAATGATCAACCATAAAATTAGGTTGATTGTTAAAAAAGGCAAGTCCCTTTGAGGGTGTAGCCTATGAAAAACAAAATCGCAAAGCTTTGTGCTTTGCTTATAATTTTTGCAGTTGCGTGCAGTTCACTTAACGGTATAGCTATCGCAGCGAATAACCAATTGAACCCAACAGGTGATACCCAGAATGGAATGGTGAATGATAACACACCAAACTTCACGATATCTTCATCAGCTGTAATCTACGTCCCTGGTAATTATTCAACGATTCAGGCTGCTATTGATAATGCGAGTGAAGGAGATACCATAATAGTGAGGGATGGAACTTACGTTGAAAACATAGACGTAAACAAGCGTTTAACCATACAATCTGAGAATGGTTCTGACTTTACCCTGGTTCAGGCTCAAAGTCCATATGGGCATGTCTTTAATGTAACCGCAGATTACGTAAACATAAGCGGGTTCACTGTTAATGGGGCAAGTTATTCTAGTGGAATATATCTTGGAAGTGGTAACCACTGTAATATCACAGACAACAATGCTTCGAACAGCTACAATGGAATATGGCTTGACTCTTCCAGCAACAACACCATATCAAGTAATACAGTCAACTCGAACGACGAATATGGAATTTACCTCACATATTCCAGCACTCCCAGCAGTTACAACATCATATCAAACAACAACGCCTCGAACAACGGTGTTGGAATCTACCTTCAC
>JBHPDI010000077.1:0-2248 GCA_042577985.1 Halobacteriota archaeon
TAAGGCACACAAAAACCCGTCACGCGTTTGTCGACACCACTGTGACAGCTATAGCTGGACCTTAAAAACTATAGCAGCATGATTTGAAATACCCATTTTTTTTAGTTACCTACCTTGGAATAACGTGCTACCTACCAATTACTAGTAAACTATATCTCCGTCAAGCGAATGCGATTGATTGCCTCTTCTATTAGTATCTCCATTTTTGTTACCTCTACCAAATTTGTATTACCAATTACCCCACCACTATTTTTACGCCTCTCCTATCTCCAGCGTTTTTTTTCCGGTAATCTTAACCATTGATCCTGGTGTTCTCGTCCCATCCGAAGCCTCTCACGATGTCCATGGGTAGAGTAATCATATAACTCGATCCAACCTTCAGGACTTTTCTGTCTTTCATGTTTTAATAATTGTTTAAATTATTATTTAAGTTTTTAGGGGTTTTGATGGCAAAAATTCTATTTTATTAATGATTTCATAAATAGTGCATTGGTAGTTCTGAGGGTCAAAATCCCACCAACCAAGTCGATGACTATATAGTAAGACAATAGTAAGAATCTTTTTTTTTTACAATATCACATTCCTTTCCCTTATTTACATAGACCTCTTTTATCCTTGCCCGTGCGAGAAGATAATCGATGTGCCAGTGAAGTTTCTTTTCCTTTCTGAACTCTCGACCTATCTGAGATGTCGGTTTATCCTTGCTTCCAACCCCCCAAGGCAGAGCCAACGTATGCATAAAAGCCAGTTTTAAATTTTATTTTTCCCAGGTGTCCAACTTGGATCTCCACACTCTTAGGAAGTCCTATTAGTAAAACATAAGCGCCTTTCATTTTTCCATTCTAAACTTTCTTCGGTAATACTTTGAGTAAATTGCTCCTGCAGGATTATGTGCCAAAACTCTGTCTTTCACGATAAACGTCGTCACTGGCGCCTCTGAATGTTTTGAAAACAATATATCATGCCCGAGGCACAAGCCACAGATTATGTTTAAATCCGTATCCTTCTCGTTAAGCACCATCGCCTGACCTATTGGATTACACATCGCCTCATATCGGTCATCCTTTATCTTCTCCGAGCCAAAATCCTCCTTGTCAACCCCGCAGATTTTGCAACAAACCGAATAGACCTCAAAGTCCTTTTCCAAGAGTTCATGCAATACTCTAGCTTCTGACTCCAATCCAATGCAGAACGCAATTCCAAGTGTTTTATAGCCCATGTCTTTACAAAACGTTATCAATTCTTCCAACCTCGTGAGTTTCATATAATGTCTTGCCTCAAGGCTGGCCGCAGTCGCCATTATCTCTAAGTTCTTAGTTTCGACTTTGTAGTTGCTCACAACTTTTTCTTTGAGAGTGGTACAGTCTTTTCCAAGATAGCATTCCTTATCATCACATAGAGCACATCTCATTCTCACTCACCACTAAATAGCTTTGACTGCCATACCTTTTCTTCATTACCTTCTTCTCATCCTCCAACACTTCGATGTATTTTACTATCTCATTTCGATGTATTCCCAAAAAGCTTGAGATATCCCCTATCGTGCAAGGCCTTCGTTTCAAAAGCATCACTATCTCGTCCTCTATTTTCTTCTCATACGCCTTCAGCGCCCTTCGGTCATGTGACGTAATTATCTCTGCTTTTTCGCTTAACATTTTGCATATCTCTTTCATTTTTATTGTGTTTAATGGTATAACAAAGGGTTCACATGGGGGCCTCACAACCGTGTTTAACTGGATTTTATCTGGATCTATTTCGCTGATAACATCTGCCATTCGCTTTACATCGCTCACATCATCATTGATTCCTTTTACCAGCATAACCTCTAGCCAAATCTCGTTGTCGAACTCTTTTCTGAACTTTTTCAATCCCTCAATTATCTTTCCTATTACTAAGCCCTCATGCGGTCTGTTCACCATTTCGAATATATTCTGCTTCACAGCATCCAAGGAAGGAAGAACCAGATCGGCGTTCCTTAATTCATCTCTTACCTCTGCTTCAAAGAGCAATGAGCCATTTGTCAGAACAGCGACTGGAATATCAGTTATTTGCCTGATTTCTCTGATCATTTCGCCAATCTTTGAGTTTAACGTTGGCTCACCAGATCCAGAAAACGTGATATAATCTATCTCCTCACCTTTTGTAAGACTCTCTTTCAGCTCTTTCATAATCAACTTTTTAGGGATATATTCTTCCCTCTAGGATACCTCTAACCCGCGTTTCAAAGGCTCCAATTACAGCTCCATCA
>JBHPDI010000078.1:0-2219 GCA_042577985.1 Halobacteriota archaeon
CATGATGTCATGGTGTGGTAGGTGAGAGATCTTAGTTTCATAGACTAGGTAGTCTGGTTGAAAATACCAACCGACAAATTCTACAGTATAATTCTCTTTTTTTACTCAATCTCCTCAAGTCCTACAGTCCACTTACCAATCTTTTCATCATATTCCCAGATAACCCTATAATCCTTGGACTCGGGATCCAAATTCAAGAGGACTATGTGGGGAATAGTTGTCGCAAAGCTTATCTTTCCACGTCTCCAGAGTTTGGTTTTGAATTTCATGGTTTTTACTCCCACCATTTGTATTACTTCATGTATTATTTTGGACGGGGAGTATATAAATAAATCCTGAGCATAACATTAAAGACGATGTATAAGTCTGTTTATTCCTCTCCTTATGTTGAAAGAGGTAGTTTAGCATTGGGACTTAAAGCAAAAGAGAACCTGCCTATTAGTCGTAGGAATTTCATAAAGGGTTTTGTCATAGGGACTGCCACATTTGGCGGGATCACTCTGTTGTGGCCGAAAGTTAACGATATTCTAATTCATAGGGTTTGGGACGAAAAGGCAGATGTTGTGGTCATAGGATTCGGATGTGCCGGTGCAGCAGCAGCTATAGAGGCGCACGATACTGGAGCTGAAGTGATCATATTGGAAAAAGAGGCTGAGCCTGGAGGTTCCACCGCTATCTGCGGTGGCGTAATATATGCTGCTGGGACTTCATTTCAGGAGGAGTATGGGGTACAGGACTCTCCGGATGAGATGTTCAAGTATTTTATGGCAACCGGCAAGGGTTTGAATGACCCAGAGTTGGTCAGAGTAATGGCAGATAAGTCTGGCGAAAATGTCGATTGGCTAATGGAATTGGGTGCAAAAGCGGTGTTTTTTGGCTTTTCTGGCGCGGAACTTTTACCAGAGTTCGCAGCTGTAACCCCTCCCAAACCTCGCGGCATTAAATTTGAGGGAGAGGGCGCCAGACTCTTTGAACTACTTAATAATGCCGTTTTAGAAAGGAAAATCGAGGTTTTGCTGGAGACCAAGGCGATCGAGCTGATCGTAAACACTAAAAGAGAAGTTATTGGCATCAAAGCCGAAGTCAAAGGAGGAGAATCATACGTCTGCGCTAAAAAGGGTGTGATTATAACTACAGGTGGTTTTGGACATAACAGGAAAATGCTCAGGGATTATAACCCTAAAGGTTATAAGAGCATATCAGTTAATCCTGCTTGCAATACCGGAGATGGGATTAGGATGGCAAGAGCGTTGGGAGCTGACTTGAGAGTCATGCATGAAACCATAGGGGTGCCAGGAACCGAGGTTCCCAGATTAGGAAGGGGTGTTCCAGTAGTTGCGCCATTGACAGGTATAGACTTGCCCGCCATCTTCGTGGATAAAAACGGAAAGAGATTCGTCGATGAATCTCTCTACTATGATTATCTAAATGAGGTTTTCCTGGATCAAGAGGCAGCTTTCTTGATTTTCGATGAGAGTGTGAGGAAAATAGGGGGTTCTGGGATTATACAGGGGATTTCATTTGGCATGTCCATGATTGCACTTGGTTTTACTAATGAAATGGACGAGGAGATAAAAGAAGGTGTAGTATTGCAAGCGTCTACTATTAGAGACTTAGCCATGAAAATTGGGTTAGATCCAACTGAGTTAGAGAATACTGTCAACGTCTTTAACGAAAATGCGAAGTCAGGAGTCGATCCCGAGTTTGGTAGGACGCGCGGCCTTGGACTAATCGAAAATCCTCCCTTTTACGCTATTGAGACCAGACCTGCGTTTTTTGATACAATGGGTGGTGTGAGTATAAACGTTAAAGCTCAGGTGGTAGATGTGTTCAATAAGACCATCCCAAGGTTGTACGCGGCAGGCAGAACAACTGGTGGGATGTTCGGTGAAATTTATCCAGGGAGCGGCTCCGCCATTCAGGAGGGAACATGCTTCGGTCGAATTGCAGGCAGAAACGCAGCTATGGAAGAGCCGTGGTCTTAAGGCGGACGGCAGGAATGTATGAAGCGGATTTATTTCAATAGCTTTTGATTGCTCTGTAACAGATATAATAATCTCTAAAGGCACCTCTTATTATTATCGGGCAATCTGTTTGTGCTTTTGCCAGCCATTCCATGACTTCTTTTCTTTCGTCTGGTGATAATACTTCGTCAGGAATCTCCTACTCATTTATTCTCAATCTCCTGTGCAATTATAGTTAAATTTCTATACCAATCC